>JASJDF010000041.1 GCA_030065715.1 Xenococcaceae cyanobacterium MO_188.B19
ATTTTTTTTGGTCTTTATTTTATGTCGAGTCTTGTTGCTATTTAAGAATTAAAATTTTGCAAATTTCGCATAATTGTTGTTAATCAAACAAATCCTAGGAGAAAAGTGACTATGGCTTACACTATTCCCCCAAGTTGCGTTCATTGTGGTGACTGCTTACCTAAATGTCCGACAAGTGCAATTCAAATAGATACCAATGATGAGTATTGGGTCGAACCTGGTCTATGTCATAATTGCGAAAATCTTGATTCTAATCCTCCCTGTGTCAAGAGTTGTCCTGATAATTTGCCCCTTCCTTTACCTAGTAAAAAAGGCAGATACAAAGCTGAACCAAGACTGTTGAATACTCATCATCTTTTTGCCAACGGGCATAATAATCCCATTGCTTCTTGCATGGTTATTTGGGAAGCCTGTAATTTATTGGCTAAGGGGTCGATTTTTCCTTGGCAGAATGATTCTCACCAACAACTTTATTTTGAGCGTCCTGTTAAGCAGGGAAAAGGCAAGATTGAGTTTCGACTCAATGACGATGTTAATAACGACTGCTTTACTCCTGTTGATTCAGAAGATGCAGATTCTACTCTCAAAGCCATGGATATTCGTGCAGCAGCGATAC
Organism: Xenococcaceae cyanobacterium MO_188.B19; assembly: GCA_030065715.1. Taxonomy (GTDB): domain Bacteria; phylum Cyanobacteriota; class Cyanobacteriia; order Cyanobacteriales; family Xenococcaceae; genus JASJCP01. The sequence continues at coordinate 617 of JASJDF010000041.1, forward strand.
ATCTAATTTTTGCTGCTTTAGTAACAAGTTTAGAAAAACCTTGGTCAGAAGAATTCGCCATTAATCATGAGCAAATTGAAACTTATCTGGGCTTAGACAAACGCAAAGACCTAAGTAAAGCAGCTAAACTGACTTTGATTAAAACTCTAGTTCAACAACCTTGTAAACTACTAGCTACGATTGATTGGTTCCCACAAGGAAAAATCGCCTCTTTTTCCGTACCAGAAGATCGTATCTGGCATTTAGTAGGGATTGAAAATCACTTTCAAGAAGATGCTGATGGCTACAAACATTTAGTAGGAATGACCTTTAGAGTGAGAGCTGGATTATGGGCTAAATATTTTCTCAACAAACAAGGATATAAAAAATGTGTTGCCTATTATCAATACGGCACTTTACCCAAATTTTTGCTAACTACCGTTATGAGTATTTGGCATCAACACGAAGGCACGGTCAGAATGATGCTGTGGTTACTTTTCAAAACCAAAATGGGCAAACAACAACAGATTACTGTCCCCAGACTAATGTATGTTGCCTATGGAGAAGCTCAAGTTAAACAAGCTTGTTTAGAGCGAGAAAAAAGAAAGCGAATGTTACGTAGATTTGAGAGTGACTTAGAAGTTCTCCATCATTATCAAATCAAGCCGATTTTTGATCCTGTCACTTACCCCACAAAAATTCAGCCCTTGTGGGCTAGATTAGCTTCTATTCCTGATGATGCAGAAGAAGCCATGGAGTTTTGGATTAACGATGGTAGTAATGAAACAAGCATTACCGATTCTGCACCTCGCGGAAAATGGAATTTATTGATGAAAGCTCGTATTCTCTATTTTGAGTTACCAACACAATGGGATAAACAATTGTCTCATTGGGAGAGTAAAAAGCAACGAAAAGCCAACCGCCAACATCCGACTAAAACATTATCTAGTCTTAGTGGCGGACAAGTTTCCTCCGCTAGAAAAAATCGGGGAATTAGCCAAAGAAAATTAGCTCAATTATTAGGTAAAAGCCAAAGCTGGATTAGAGACATTGAAAATAGTCGCTTTGCTGCCAAACCAGTTGACCGCATTAAGCTACAGAAGATATTGGAAATAGAGATTTAGATCAGCTGAATCCAAATGCCATGAAAAAATTTATAGCGTGGGACTTAGCTTCCCCCAAACCCCCTTTTCTAGTTAATTAAATTGGATATATTGAGTTCTCTACGGGTTAAAACCGCGTAGATTCTAATAAGGTTGTTACAAGACAGGCTTAAGCCGTGTCTTGTAACATCTTATACGATATGATTTAGTCAAGTTCTTGAACATATCATATCGGTGTGGGTGACTCAAAACACCGCTAGTAACCTTGGCTAGAGAAACATTCTCTAGCTGTGTTATTGCTTGCTTGCGTAACAAGTTCGCTGCACCAAGGCAATCGGAATTTAGAAAAATTCCATTATCAGTTAAATAACCACCACGACCAAGATTATTTAATTTACCTTTAATTCTTTTACCTCTTTTTCCAGTAAATCTAGGCTTCCTTTCAGAACGGACGGCTGAAGTGTCGGAGGCAACCTCCGACACCGCGTCCTCTTTTTCACCGAAGGTCGGAAGCTCATCATTAGCTAAAAAATTGGACTGGGAAGTGTAGCTTTCTTCTTGAGTAATAAATCTAATTCCATACTGTGTCGCTAGCTGTTCAATTCTATTTTTGATAATTGCATTAGGAATGGTCACAAACTCTTGATTGACCTTTTTTGACATTTTAGAACCATTTTTAATCCCCTCGTTCCACCCATGAACAATAGTTCCCACATTATTATTCAAGCACCAGTTGACAATAAAACGGGCAGTTTTGTTACGAAAGTCTCTAAATTGCCTATTTCTTTTTTCAGATAAAGCTGCCAACTCATCATTCCAATAATTCTGAGCAAAACCTTTTTTTATCGATGCCACTTTTTTGTTGTACCATTGATTCATTGATTTAACTTTTTTGCCATCAATAATAAATGATTTTCCAGTAGTGCTTACCCCTGTCAAGAAATTATTTAAGCCAGGGTCAAGACATAAAATATTAGATTGATTTAAGTTGCTCTCGACTTCTTTCTGCTTATAAACAAATTCAGCATAAAAACATCTATTACGAGGCAATATTCGTACTTCTTTGATATCTTTAAAATCTAAATTAGACGGCATTGGCAAAGTAAAACTATCAATACCAAACCATGCTTTTACTTGCTTGCCAAGAGTGAATTTTATTTGTCCATCAACAACTTTTAGCCATCTAGCGGGATAACTTAAAACTGTTAGACCGTTGCGCCTCTTGTAACTTGGTAGCTTTGGCTTATTTTTTAACTTTCCCTCACGATACAACTTGGCTAATTTTTGATAGGACTTAAATGATTCTCCAACTTTGTGACAAGCTTGTTGAGCTACAGCAGAACGCAAAGCTTTAAAGTGCAAATTAGATTTCATTATTTCATCAAGCTCATAATTTGACACATATTTATGAGCCTTGAAATACATCTGACGACAGTAATAAATAGCGCAATTAGATAATTTATTCACTTCGGAACAAATAAACTCTAATACTGCTTTTGTACTGTCATCTGTATAAATCAGTTGCTGTTGACAACCATACATAATGATATTTTTGTATATTTGATATTATGATTATACACAAAATATAAACATTTATATATAACAGTATTATGAAGAAAGCACCTGATGAATACAGGCGTAATCCCCACTCAGTAACACTTATCAATTATCATTTTGTCTTTTGTCCTAAACGTAGAAAAAAAGTCTTGACAGGAGAAATAGCTCATCGCTTACAAGGTATTATCTTTGAGCTATGTACCGAGAATAACTGGCGACTAATAGCATTAGAAATAATGCCTGACCATGTTCATCTTTTTCTCAACACCGATCCTACTTTTGCTCCCTCTGTGATTATCAAAAGAGTCAAAGGTAGAGCGTCTCATCACCTTAGAAAAGAATTTCCTGAATTACTTAAACTACCTACGTTATGGACTCCCAGTTATTTCGTTGCGACAGCAGGAAATGCTTCAACTGAAACGATTAGAAAATATATTGAGAATCAGAAAGGTAAGTAGGATACATGGGATTAAAATCCCAGTTTCGCTCCCTTGCCAGTCGTTTTAACGAACTGGCTAAATCTCGCTCAACCTATATATTGTTTAGACTAATATCTAACCCAATAAGAGTACATATTAAACTACTAATTTAGAGTTATTGGGTAGTAATAATTAACACTTAAACTACACTGAGAGCTGAATTTGGGTTTTTGTCGCAGAACTATTTTGGGGAGCTATAGCTCTAGTTCAGCTTTACATTTTAGACACATAATCTTTATATGACAAAGGTTTGAGAGGTTGTACAATATTTGAACAGTTAATTTCTTGCTGTTAATATTCACTTAATAAAAACTATATTATTTATCCCGATCAACACTTAAGGTAGTATTATGAGGAGTAAAAAAAACCGTTAAAAATACTTACATACTCTAGAAAACATCAAAAATAAGCAAAAATAAAAATATTCGAGAAGTAAAAATTAAATATATATCCGTCCAGACTATAACATCCTGTTTGAAGTTTGGGTAGACCTAATTATCTAATCTGGTTGTTTAAATACAAACTAAGCGATAAATTGCTTGAAAAACAACCTTGCGAATTTTGAGATATAGTTTCTGTTAGTTTAACGATAAGCCCCAGCGACTAGAATCTCTACTTTTCTAGAGTTCAAAATCAAAGCTTTTATAAGATTAGCAAAAAGTAGCCAAATTTACAACTTAGCTGCTCCAATTCTAATATGAAAAAATATGAAAAGCACTTTGAAAATTTCCAGATAAAAATACCTTTTAGTGGTGGGCTTAGTTAAAAAATGTTAAAACAAAAAAATTTTTTAAGCTTGGTTTCTCAATTATCTCAACTTCAGTCAGGATTTTGTAGATGTAGGCTCGATATTGAGGCTTCCAAAGAACTAAAGTGGAGTTTATATTTTTACCTAGGACGTTTAATGTGGGCAGGAGGAGGAGCAGATCCACTAGAACGTTGGCAAAGGCTTTTAAATCACTATTGCCCTGGAATTAATCAATCAACGGAAGCGAATTTGAAGCTATCTCAATTTGAGGGATATAACTTTCTTGCTGGTCTCTTAAAACAAGACATCAAGAAACGTTCTCAAGTAATGGGCATAGTTAAAGATACTTTAATGGAAGTTTTATTTGATATCTTGCAATATGAGCATCAATTAAAGTTTGACTCTCCCAATCGTCATCTTTCTTTTACCTATGATGAGCAAAATTATCCCAAGACTGCCTTGACTCTGGCTCGTATAGACAAGACTTTAGGAGAAGTACAGCAACAGTGGCAACTATGGCAACAGAGACAATTAACACCTTACTCTCCCAACTTAGTTCCGATTATTGACAAGCCCAAACGGCTATTGCATAACTTACGCAACTCAAAAGAAGAATATCAGGCATTGGCTAAGTTGGTAGATGGCAAAAGAACTCTACGCAGTTTAGCTTTAGAGTTAAGACAACCTCTGCCGAGTTTAACCTTGTCCTTTGTCAATTACGTTAATTGTGGGGTGATGAGCTTTGTAGAAGTTCAGCAAGGGCGAGAAAATAAATTCGGGAATAGTGGAGATTATCTCCTAGAAAAACCACGAAAAATTGAGTTTTTACTTAATGGAAAATCATTAACTCGCCTTGCTAAAGATTCTCGCCCCTTAGTTATGTGTATTGATGACAGTCCCACAGTATGTACTCAGATGAAACAAATTATTACTGGCGAAGGGTGTCGTTTTTTTGGCATACAAGATCCCATAAAAGCAATTCCTAGTCTGCTCAAAATTCAGCCAAACCTGATTTTTCTGGATTTAGTTATGCCAATCGTCAATGGTTATGAACTTTGCGCTCAAATTAGACGTATTTCCCAAGCGAAAAACATTCCGATTGTCATTTTGACTGGTAAAGATGGATTAATTGATCGTGTCCGTAGCAAAGTTGTGGGAGCTAACGATTTTATTGCTAAACCAATTAATCAAAAGCGAGTATTATCAATTTTGCGGAAGCATTCTTTGATTAAACCTTAAAAAGTATTAAACTAATCAAATTAAAAGCTATTTTTTCCTATTTAAACTAAATTTAATTTATTAAATAATTTTTTTAATCATGTTGAAACTGGCGACCTAAAAGTCTGGCAAAGTACAGCATATTCAAGATTTGGCAAGAAATAGACATGAAAACAGTGATGGTTGTAGAAGACAGTATTACAGATATGGAACTATTGACGCTATATCTGAAAAAAGAGGGCTTTCTAGTAGTACAAGCTACAAGTGGAGAAGAGGCTCAGGCGAAGTTAGAGCAGCAGAAGCCAGATTTAATCATTTTAGATGTGATTTTACCAGGGCAAAGCGGGTTTCAACTATGTCGTAAACTCAAATCCGCTCCCCAGACTCAAATGGTTCCCATTGTACTTTGCTCGACTAAAAATACGGAAGTGGATCGGCAATGGGGAAAAATGGGAGGAGCTGATGCTTATCTGACCAAACCTGTAGACCAAGACCAGTTAATGGAGATGATCTATCAATTTATATGAGGAGATAGCTATCAATGAGTTCTATTGAACCCCTGACGGAGTTAGTTACATCCAAGTCGATTCCTCAACAAGGCTCAGACCAAGGGAGGGGCGATGCAATCGCAAAGAGATTTTTAAGATTTCCCCTCGGTTATCAAACCATTGGCTTATTATCTCTCGAACGACTAGTTGAAGTAATTAAGGTATCTCCCCCAGAAATTTTGCCCATTCCTCATGTACCCGACTATTTATTGGGCATTACTAACAGACGAGGAGAAGCTATTTGGCTGGTAGATTTACTCTATTTAATGGGAGCTACTCATCTATCTCAGCGAGAGCGAGTCCCCGAAGTCTGTATGGCGATACTAGTTCAAGCTGAAGAACAAGCCATTGGACTATTAGTCGAGCAGGTTAGTTCGATTGAAGTTTATGACCCGAATAATTTACAGCCTTTTCCTAGCCAAACCTTACCTGCTAAATTACTAGCTTGTTTAGAGGGGTATTTTGTTGATTCCCAGGGAAATACTTTAGCTCTGCTCAATGTCGATACCATCATCCAGGCAGTGGAGAACTTAGATCGAACGATTTTGTAATTTAAGACACAAAAATTCTCAATAACAGATTAGACATCAACTTTAATTGAAAACTTGATTTATGACCACTCTATTTAATTCAGGCAATACTAATATTAGCCCCAATAACTCTATCTTTGATCGTGATGCTAACTCTAGCAGCCATCTAACTCAAGAGGTCACGAATGCTTTACAGTCTCTAGTTAAAGATTTAGACCAGGACAAATCTCAAGATCCCCATCAGTTTCGAGAGCGTATAACCGAGATTATTAATCTAACCAATAACCTTGACCAGCAGGAAAACTTTGAGCAGCAAAAGCTTTCGGAGATCGTAGAACAAATACGGCTGGCAAAAGATACAGGAACTTTACTCAACCAAACAATAAGCCAAATCAGCCAACTTTTAGATCTGGAACGGGTGCTAGTCTATAAGTTCGATTCGGAAAAGACAGGAATTGTAGTAGCAGAAGCACTGCAAGAGGGTTTTACTCCTGCTATGGGCGAAAACATCCCACCCCTTTGCTTTGGACTGGTGAACGCCAATCACTATCAAAAAGTCAAAGTAGCAGCGATCGCAAATGTGCAGCAGTCAGAATTATCTCCTTATCAAGGACAGTTGCTGGAACGGTTTCAGGTTAGGGCTAGTTTGGCAATCCCCATCCTCTTAGGGGGGAAAGTTTGGGGTTTGCTGGTCATGCACCAGTGTTTAAGGAGTAGACGGTGGCAAGATTCAGAAATAAGTTTACTAGAGCGGATTAGTACAGAACTGGCAGTACAGTTACAAATTGGAGCAGTAAAAGTCGAACTTCAAGGGGAGCTAAATACCCAGAAAGCTTTGGCTAGAGTACTTGAGAAAATTCGTCAACCCTCTTTTGACCTAGACACTATCTTTCAGGTAGCGACTCAGGAAGTTCGTAAACTGATAGATGTAGAACGAGTAACGATTTATAAGTTTCGAGAAGACTATTTTGGCGATTTTGTCGCGGAAGCGGAATTACCTGGATTTCCCAAATTAGTAGGGAGTAGTTGGGAAGACCCTTATCTACAAGAACATCAAGGAGGAATGTTCCGCGAAGATAAAGCCTTAGTTTGCGATGATATTTATCAGGCTGATTTGACCGACTGTCATATTGAGGCATTGGAATTGTATGGGGTGAAAGCCTGTGCTGTGGTGGCAATTTTTAAAGGTCAGGAATTATGGGGCTTATTATCGGCGTTTCAAAATACTAGTACTCGCAACTGGTCAGGGTCAGAAGTGAAACTGCTACGACAAGTAGCTACTCAAATTGGGATTGCTCTGGTTCAAGCAGAAGCTTTTGATCAGGTTCAGGCGAAAAATGACCAACTAGCTAAGGTTGCGGAGCGGGAAAAAGCCAGTGCTGCTATTATCAAACGGATTCGTCAAACTCTCGATCTCGAAATCACTTTCAGAACAACTACAAAAGAATTGCGCGCCCTCTTAAATTGCGATCGCGTTGCTCTCTACCAGTTTAACCCCGATTGGAGTGGTCGTTTTATCGCCGAATCAGTAGGTCATGGTTGGTTGAGTTTAATGGAGCAACAGGACAAAATACCTAACCTGCAAGAGAGTCTGAGTGATTGTCAAGGTATCAAGACTATGAGCAAAAGTTCCTTGAAGTTTTCCGATGATACTTTCTTAAAAGCAACCCAAGGCAGTAGTTTCTCTGACCGTCAGGTGGTCGAACGAGAGGATATTTATCAAGCTGGCTTTTCTGCCTGTTACCTGGAAGTCTTAGAAACTTACCAAGCTAGAGCCTATGCCATTGCTCCTATTTTTGTGGGTGATAAATTGTGGGGATTACTAGCTGCTTTTCAAAATACAGCCCCCCGTCATTGGGAAACAGGAGAACTAAACCTGTTATCTCAGATTGGAATTCAGCTTGGAGTAGCTGTAGAACAAGCAGAAACCTTTGCCCAAATTCAAGCTAAAAATGAGCAATTAGCTAAACGTGCGGAGCTAGAAAAAGCCAGTGTCAACATCATCAAAAGAATTCGGCAAACTCTTGATCTCAAAACTATGCTCAGAACAACTACTAAAGAGCTGCGATCGCTTATAAAATGCGATCGCGTTGTTCTCTACCAGTTTAATCCTGACTGGAGTGGTCGTTTTGTCGCCGAAGCTATGACTTACGGTTGGGCAAGTTTAATGGAAAAACAGGAAAAATTGTCCATCCTCAAGGAAAATGTCAGTGATTGCGAAGGTATCAAAGGAATGACTCAAGAACAAGAAGTCTCTGCCTTCCCTGATACTTGGTTGCAACAAAACCAAGGAGCTAGTCTTCGCGATCGCCAATTAATGGTCAGAGAGGATATCTATCAAGCGGGCTTTTCTGCCTGTTACCTGGAAGTGTTAGAAGAGTATCAAGCTAGAGCCTATGTGATTGTCCCTGTCTTTGTTGGTGAAAAATTATGGGGATTATTGGCTGCTTTTGAAAATACAGGACCTCGTCATTGGGAATCAGGAGAAATAAATTTATTGGCTCTGATTGCCAATCAATTAGGGGTAGCTCTACAACAGGTAAACTATGTGGCAGAACTTCAGCAGCAATCCCAGCAAATCTCTCAGTTAGCGGACAGGAGTGTAGCTGCTGCCAAACTAATTTATCAACTGGGACAGCAAACCCCAGCCCAACTTCAAGATAGTTCGGCTCTCCAAACTATTTTACGTTTAGCCACCACAGAAACTCGCAAATTGTTTAATACCGACCGAGTAGCAATTTATCAATTTAACCCAGATTGGAGCGGTGACTTTATTGTAGAAGATGTGGGCAAAGATTGGAGTCCGCTGGTAGGTACACCTGTACAGAAATTAACCGATACTTATCTCCAAGAAAATCAAGGGGGACGCTATGCCCAAAAAGAGTCCCTGCGAGTAGATAATATTTACACTCAAGGGTATCAAGATTGTCATCTTCAACTATTAGAACAATTTGAGGCAAAAGCTTATATGCTGGCTCCTATTTTTCATGGAGAACAACTATGGGGACTCTTAGGGGTTTATCATAACTCCGAGCCGCGCTCTTGGGATGATAACGAACTGAGACTCTTGACTCAGGTAGCGTCCCAGCTGGGAGTGGTAATTCAAAGGATGGAAGATATACAGGAACTAGCTAGTCAAAGGCAGCAACTGACCCAAGCAGCAGAGCGAGAAAAAGCCGATAAAGAAAGATTGCAACGGGAAGCCTTGAGCTTACTCCGAGCCGTTGAACCTGCTTTACAGGGAGATTTAACAGTTAAGGCTCCTCTTTGGGAAGATGAAGTAGGAACTATTGCCGATGGCTATAATACAACATTAGAAACTTTGCGGGAACTAGTGAGACAGGTAAAATCTTCCGCAGAAAAAGTCGGTCATACCTGTAGTCAAAGTACCATTGCTGTGGGTCAACTATCCAATCAAGCCCAACAACAATCCCAAGACTTAAAACAAGCCTTGAAGCAACTAGAGCAAATGGTCAAGTTGATCACAGAGATTTCTCTCAATGCCCAGGAGGTAGATCAAGCCGTACTAGAAGCTAATCAAACTGTTCAAGCGGGAGATTCTGTGATGGAAGAAACCGTAGCAGGAATCGCCGAAATTCGAGAAACTGTTTCGGAAACAGCTAAAAAACTCAAAAAATTGGGGGAATCGTCCCAGAAAATCGTCAAAGTAGTTAACTTAATCAATAACTTTGCCAATCAGACAAATTTGTTAGCTATTAACGCTGCCATCGAAGCAACTCGCGCTGGTGAATATGGACGAGGCTTTGGCGTAGTAGCTGATGAAATCAGAAATCTAGCTTATCAGTCTGCGGATGCAGGTACGCAAATTGAACGCTTAGTCCAAGAAATTCGTACTGAGACTCAATCAGTTACCGAAGCAATGGAGTTAGGAATTATGCGGGTTGTTAAAGGAACCGAGCTAGTGAGTAAAACCCGCCAGAGACTCGATCAAATTAAATCAGCAACTGAACAAATTAGCGATCGCGTTCAACAAATTACTATTTCGACTTCAACTCAAACTCAACAGTCCCAGTTAGTAAACAAAGCTGTGACTGATGTAGCCAATATAGCTAATCAAACCTCAGCCAACTCAGTCAAGATTGCTGCTTTATTCAAGGACTTATTAACCACTTCTCAAAAATTACAAACCAGTATCAGTAAATTCAAAATTGACTAAGGGGAGTTGGGAGTTAAGAGAAATAATTATGACTAAAGATCCAGATATTCAAAACCAAGTGTATCAGTGTTTTCTGGTTGAAGCAGAGAATCTGCTTTCAGCAATTGAGCAAGACCTTTTGAGTTGTATAGAAACACCTAACATCGATACAATTCATAACTTGATGCGTAATGCTCATACTCTTAAAGGTTCTGCTGCTAGTGTAGAAAGAGAAACCATCCGTACTGTAGCCCATCACTTAGAAGATGTCTTTAAAGCTCTTTATAATCCTGATATAAACTGGGACGAAGAACTATCTGCCTTACTTTGGGAATGTTATGAATGTCTGCGGGAATCTGTAACGCTAGAAATCACTCAATCATATCAGCGATCGCAGAACCAATCAGATCCCATTGATAGTTCTGTTAAAGAAACTGAGATTCTCAATCAGGTAGCTGTGGTTTTTGCCAAACTACAGAGTAAACTAGGAGATTTTTTTGAGCGGGAAGCTCCCCTTCCTACTTCCGAAGAATTAGGTTTTGATATTGTCGGCTCTCTGTTTGCTGAAAGTATGGAGCAAGAGTTACAAGAATTGGCAGTTGTCTTGGCAAGAGAGAATGCTAAGGAAATTGGGATGGCTTTGCATTCGGAAGCACAGTTTTTTATTGGCATAGGAGAATCTTATAACCTTCCTGGACTAAAAGAACTGGCTGAAACAGTTTTAACTGCTTTGGCAAAAAATCCCAACCAAACTATCCAGATTGGCAAATTAGCTTTGGCAGATTTTCAACAGGCACGACTTGATGTGCTAAATGGCGATCGCATTCGGGGAGGAGAAGCGTCTCCAGCTTTGCAAAAGCTAGCACAGACAAGAGCTTCGGCTAGTTCTGGTAGCCTAAATAAAATAGTTCAAGCAATTAAAGCTAGGCTGTTTCCCACTCCAGAACCTGCTCAAGATAAATCTCCAATTGAGGCAGAAATAGTTTCAGAGTCAGAGTTAAGCTCAGATTCAATAGAAGAGGAGCAACTTCAGACTATTGTTCTTCCCGAAGAACAGCTAAATCAGAATACTGGGGAGGATAGTTATGTCCATCCTGGGGATGGTATTGTTCAAATTTTGCAAGAAATTGGATTAGAACCACAAAAGCCTAAAGTTCCTAAAGAGTCCAATTTTCTTAATCAGTCCCCGCCAAAACCCAAAACAAAACCCCAAAAATCTTCATCATCAGGAAAAGATGTGCGAGTAGATTTGGCAAAACTCGAACGCCTCAACTATACATTTGGTGAATTACTGATCAATCAAAATCAGCAAACCTTAAAATCTACTCATTCCCTAGAGAATCTTCAGCAATCACAAGAACAATTACGGGATTGTCAGCAAAGCTTAAGCCGACTACAAGATTGGTCAGATAAATATTTTTCAGTTGCCAGAGGAGAACTAACTCAGTTCCAAGTTAATCAACAAAAGGTTTTGGCATTGAGCCACTCCTTACCAGGAAAGGGTTTTGATACTCTGGAAATGGATGCCTATAGTGAAATGCACGTTTTGATTCAATCGGTCAAGGAGAAAATGGTGCAGTTACAGGAAACCGTAGAAGCAGCGGAATCTTCTGCTAAACAGTCTCAGCTAATGCTGAACAAGCAAAAAAAACTCTTAACTGAAGCCCAGGATAATTTGCTCCAAGCCCGAATGGTTCCTTTAGGTTTGATGCTAAACAGATTTCTTCCCATTATCAAGCAATTAATTAATGTTCATCATAAACCTGCCACACTAGAACTGAGTGGGACACACACCCTTATTGATAAAAATATTGCTGAAAAACTGTTTGATCCCTTGTTGCATTTACTACGAAATGCGATCGCTCATGGCGTTGAATCTCCTGAAGTACGTCAACAACAAAATAAGCCCGAAACTAGCAGGATTAGAATTAATGCCTACCATCAAGGTAACCGCACCATAATTGAAGTAGCCGATGATGGTCAGGGACTCAACTGGGAGAAAATTCGTCAGCAAGGAATCAAACAACAATTACTCGATCCCCATCAAGCAGAATTGGCTTCTGAAGGTGAACTGACAGAGCTTTTATTCCAACCTGGCTTTTCTACAACAGAAAAGATTACTGATTTGTCTGGTCGGGGAGTAGGCTTAGATGTAGTTCGGAGTCAAATTGAGGGACTTCAAGGATCGGTGACAGTTCGTTCTGTAGCAGGAGAAGGAACCGTATTTTCATTACATCTGCCCCTAGTCTTAATCACGGCAGAAATGTTGATTTGTCAGTCTAATGGTTTGCCCTATGCTGTACTAGCAGAGTCCATCGAAGGAGTCTTACAGCCTGAACCAGGTCAGATCAGTACCAACAAAATGATTCTAGAGGATTCCCATCAGAAATTTTTACTCTGGGGAGAAGGACAAAAAAAACAACAAGTTCCCATTAGAAATCTTGCTAGTTTGTTGCCTTACAGTTTTACCACCGATAACTTTTCCAAATCAACACCTTCAGGAGTTCCTCAAGGAACTTCTCTACTGATGCTAAAGCAGCACGACCAACTTCTGTGTCTAGAAGTAGAACAAATTGTAACTCAGCAGGAATTAGCGATTAAATCTTTCAGTAAAAAGCCCTCTCTACCTAGCTACATTCAAGGTTACAGTGTTCTCGGTGATGGTCGTTTAGTTATGGCATTAGACCCATTAGAACTAGTAAGCCAGACGTGGAATAAATTTGACTACGGAACACCATTCAAGCCAGGCTCCATCCTTGCAGGGCGGAGTAATGCAGACTCTATTCTGAGTTTATCTGCTGAAATAGAACAGCCGATTTTACCCAGTAGAGTCAAACCCAGTAATCAATTACCTAGTTCTTCTGATAACTTAAAATCAAATCTACCCCTCCAAGGTCAATCCATCTTAATTGTGGAAGATTCTGTAACTCAAAGAAAACTGTTGGTTTTGACCTTAGAAAAAGCTGGTTGCCTTACTATACAAGCAGGAGACGGGCAAGAAGCATTAATTCAACTACGTCGCCATCCAGAAATTAAACTCATAATCTGTGATATTGAAATGCCCAGAATGAACGGATTTGAGTTTTTGTATGCCTATCGTCAAGATCCTAGCTTATCTCAAGTAGATGTGATTATGCTCACGACTCGTAGTGGTTATAAACATCGCCAAATGTCTATTGAATTAGGAGCTAAAGCCTATTTAACCAAGCCTTACTCTGAACAGGAATTGCTCAATTTGCTATCTGACTTAATTTCTCAATCAACAGCAAAAATCTCTACATAGGGCTGGCTGAATAAATCTAAAACTCTTGTAAATTAACAATTTCAAGAGAATTGAAAGTATATTAATCCTCCAAAAATTAACTAGTCTGGTCTTAATTATACCAATTCTCGAAAGTAGCTAGATAGATAACCAAATTATTTTTTATTAATTAAATAAACTGAAAATAGAATTCACCGCGTCTTCTTGTCTCCGCGTCATTCTCACCCTAAGTTTATTTATTCCCACCTACTTATTCTACAAACTGTAGAGAAAATTCTCGAAATAAATAAGCCGATTTTTTCTCAGCATCGTAAGTCCATACTTTAAATGTAACAATATCTTCTTGTTCTTTAAATGGAACAATAAAATTAGCAATCCAACCAGAATTAATTAAATCAGGATTCTTAAAAAATTCTGCAACACCTAAATTAGATTGATTAACAGAAGCTCTCGCTACAATTTGGTTATCATTACCCATAGTGATAATGACCTCGTATGCTTTAGTTCTATCTGGTTTAACAGCCCATCCCTGTATCTCAACTGGTTTGTTTTTACTGATAGTGATCACAGAACTGGTTCGAGTAACATCATTAATCCTGTCCACTGATCCCCTCGAATATCGACAAATGAAACGAATATTATCTGGATTATTACTGGATGTAAGATATCGATCTTTTTCAGGATATTTATTTCTTAAAGAGGTAATATTTTCTTCAACAGGCAAGACATAAAATTCTTCTTTGTCAAAATAGTTCATGTATAGAATCGCAAGAATATTGGCTTGAGAGCTACAGGATGGATAAATACCTTCTTTTAAATTAAATCGATAAATATAGCTAGTTGGGATTTGTCGATGTATAGCAAAAGAATTATTTTTATCTAGGCTTTTTTGCCAGTTAATATTATTAGTATTAATAATCCTTTTTATGTTGACAATATCTAGTTTAAGGTGATTTACTTGTAGATTTACTAAAAGAGTTATAGTTAAAGAAAAAGTTATAATTAACGTAAAATTCCAAGATAGAGTCTTAGAAAATAAAAGACTTATATTATTTTTATTGATAGTTTTAATGTTATTTCCAAATAGATCATTTATTTTTGAAGAAAATAATAAACTTAAAATGAAAATAACTAACCCAAATAGTGCACCTCTAAAACTTAATTGTCTAGGACAGCAGATAATTCCAAACTGATAGTAGCTTGTTATAATAGTGATAAAATTAGTTATAAGTAAAGGAATAATAAATATCAAACAAGCAGTTTTTACTCGTTGACTAATTTTTATTTTTATTCTAAAAAATATTAGTAAAAATACCAATAACAAACCTAATTTACAAAAAGTAGCATAAAGAAAAGAGTGCCAATAATTAGTTATTTCCAATGCATTACTATTAAGAAATAGTATTTCTTTGATAAATCGAGCTAAACTAGCAATAAAACTATTTTTCCAATTACCCGTTAGAGCTGATTCAAAAGAACTATTTACTTCTACAGAACCAACACGATAAGTTTTTATCAGGACAATTACATATAAAGATAAAGCGGAAGATATAAGAATACCAATAAATAATTTTATTTTACTAAATACATTAATTGCACCAAAAGGAACATACTTTAACCGAGGTTTAAAAGTAGTTAGTAAAAATATTGATAATAGACAAGTATTTAATACTAATTGATATACTGCTCCAATTTCCCATGAAGCAGATACCATGAGACTAATAAGCGTAAATGAAACAAATTCTAACCAAGAAAATTGAGAATTATCAGCTTTCGTTAACAAAAAATTAATACTTAGTATAATACCTGATAGAGTCAATAAATAAGGTGCTGCAACCGCAGGGGCATAATACATTGTTACAGGTTTTTCTACATAGATAAAATAACAAAATATAATTAGAGATAATAGTAAGGGAACTAAAAAATCTAGCTTTAAAAATTTACTGTCTTTAGATATTTTAATTTTAAATAATTCATTTTTTTGCAGAGTTTGACTATTAATTAATATTTCACTGAATTTATAAACAATATTTTTTGAACTAATAAATAAAGATAAAATTAAACCAAGCCAAAGAGTGAAAACAAAAAAACCTGTAAATGGTTGTTTAAATAAAGATACAAGGTGGTAGTAAATATATAAAACTGTCTCGGATAAAAATCGAGGACTACCATATAAAACCCTCCACGATAAACCTTGTAATCCAAATACTTGAAATAGTTTGGCTAATCCATAATCATCATTGCTCCATGATGAAGCCATTAATAGTAAAAATGAAGGAATCAAAATTATCGTATTAATTAAAACTAATAATACAGTAACCTTTTTAAATTTGATTAGTAGATTATTTATCATAAATAATACCTTGAATTTATTTATTATTAATTATTTTTTTATCTCATTATCTGAATAAAAACTGAGAATAAACTCTTGGGAAAAATTTGCTATTTTCATTTCAGAATTATAAGCCCAAACTTTAAAGGTAAGAGTTTGATCCTGCCATTCACGAAAAGGAGTAAATGTTGCTTTCCAACGAGAATTAACTAGGGCAGAATTTTTAAAGTATTTGGCTATATCGGGACTCGGAATATTTATAGGTGTATTAGCTAAAATAATATCATTATCTTCCACTGTAATAATTATTCTTTTGGCTTTAGTTTGATCGGGATTAATTGTCCAACCAAATACTTCTACATTTTGGTCTATATTTACTTCGATAACTTGACCTGAATTTTTAACATTATTTATTTTTTCAATATCACCAAAAGGAAAGGAACAAATAAAATTAATGTTATCTTCTATATTTTCAATTTTTTTAGAAATAGTGTCTAATTCAAAATCTACTCTTTGACTATTCAGAGAAGTAACATATAATTTTTGTTTGTCAAAATAATTGACGTATATAACTGCTCTAACATTATCATTTTTCTCGCAAGAAGGATAGTATCCAGGTTCTAAATACATTCTATAAATATAAGATGATGGGACTTGAGTATATATCGCAAATGATTGACTTAGATTAAGATTTTCCTTCCAATTCCGCTGATTACTAATGATAAGATTCTGAAAATTACTAATATCTTGTTTGAGGTGATTTAGCTGTAAATTAACTAACAGCATTATAGTCAAGCTAAAATTGACAAGCAAATTAATGGGAGAATTAATCACTGAATAAATATTTATTTTATTCGTAGCTTTAGCTTGTCTGAGGTAAAGCAAGGAGTTAAGAATTAAGGCTATAAGGAATATAGTTAATCCAATTAATGCCGATTTAAAACTGGTTTGCCTAGGGGGTGAAGTCGCACCTAATTGATAATAGCCAGAAAATGTAATAACAAAATTAGTAATTAGTAAAGGAATAATGGATAAGATAGAAGCATTTATAGTAATTAAATTCAGTTTTATTTTGGCTTGATATAACAATATAGTTAGTAGTAGTAAGAAGCCTAATTTATATACTAAAGAATAAGTAAAAGAATAAAAATCTATATAACTTTTCCATGCAGGACTATTTAAGAAAAAGATTTCTTTAAAAAACTGAAATACAGCAGCAATCAGACTAGCTGAAAAATTACCTGTCAATGGAGATTCAAAATTATTCTCTTCAAGAGCACCAACTCTATTAGATTGAAGTAAGAATAAAACGTATAAGGACAGGGCAAAGGGTATTAAATTGGCTATTGATAATTTCCATCGATTAAGTTTGTCTAGACTAGAGAAAGCTAAGTATTGAAATTTAGTTGATAAAGTGTTTAATAGTAGGAGTAAAAATATAATGCTACTGAAACATAGTTGATAAATCGCTCCCATTTCCCAAGAACATGATGTAATAAGACCAAAAATAATTAACTGCAAAATATTAATTATAGTAATATTTTGAGCATTACTTTCGTTGATAAAAAAGTTTAGATTAAATATTATCCCTGCCAAGGTTGAAACATAAGCAGTAGACACCACCACCAAATAAAACATTGAACTTGGTCTTTGACTATAAAGTAAGTAAATAAGAAAAATCAATGTTATTAATAGTGGTAATATATTTTTAAAGTAAAGATTTTTTGATTTATTTTTTGTTTTTGGATTATCCAATAACAAACTATTTTTTTTAATTAGATCTCTAGCAAAAATGAAGATAGAACTAATGAGAAAAAGCCAAATTATTAATATCATTACTCCTGTAAATGGTTTCCCTAACCCAGGAACAGCATTATAATAAAGGTACAAAATTATTTCCGAAAAAAATCTCGGACTCCAACTAAAAATTCTTTCAAATAACCCTTCTACTCCATGAACTTGATACACTTTAGCAATAAAATAGTCATCACTATTCCATGATGAAGCCATTAGCAGTAAAAAAGAAGGAAACAGAATTAAAGCCGAAGTAAAAATTAACAATATCGTAATTTTTCTAGGGTTATTTAGTAAATTATTGATCATAACTAATAGAATAAAAATTGTTGAGCAGTAAAAATAATAATAACTATTCTTAGAAAAGACAAGATGAATACTGGGGAGCATCCTATTTTTGTCCATAACATTTTCAATTATGCTTTAAAAAACTAGTATTATCGTTAGTTTGCTCGATAGATTTGCCAAAATGGGATGTTTCCTGAATACTTAGGTTAAAAAATTATATTCTATTATGAATAAAATTCTCAATGGTACTAATATAATTTTCTAACTTATTGAAAAAAGATAGAGCTTTTTTGACCAATCGCGATACTAGTTATTATAAAATACAGTTAAATTAGTTTATATAGTCAGTCAGTAAGTTAGTTAGAGCCGTCTATTTTTTCATTGCTTGATCAGGACATAAGTTCTAAAGAGGTTTAAACACTCATTCTTTTTCTTGACATTATCTCTTGTTTATTACTAAAAATAAAGCCAAGTTCCCAAACTAATTATGATATGATGATTCAACCAGTTTATTTGTTAATTGAAAATTAAATTAATGACTAACGATAATCTAAATCTGTTACCTAATGTACCTTGGCTAGAAAGTCCTTTTTTTAAACAAATTTTTACTCAGGATAAATACTCTACAGAAGCACTGAGAATTGCTAAAAGTTTACACGAAGATGGATATGCCATTTTTAATTTTCCTGAACCTGATTTAGATAATGTTATCGAAAATTTACACAAAGAATTACATGATCTTTATGATTGGGACAAGATTAATAAAGGAATTAATGAAAGGGTGCAAGATGTTTGGAATATCAGTAATGCAGTAAAGCAAATTGCCACTAATCAATCAGTATTAGATTTATTAACTTCTCTGTATGGCAAAAAAGCAATTCCCTTTCAAACTATGAATTTTGCCAATGGTACTGAGCAAGCTATTCATACAGATGCAGTTCATTTTCACTCTATTCCTGAACGTTATATGTGTGCTGTTTGGGTAGCTTTTGAAGATGTTGATGAAGAAAATGGTCCACTTTTCTTTGTGCCAAAATCCCACAAATTACCAATTTATCTCAATGAACATATTGGTAAAC
>JASJDF010000042.1 GCA_030065715.1 Xenococcaceae cyanobacterium MO_188.B19
TTCTTTTGAAGTACAAGCTGGTCAAACCCTAGCGATTGTGGGGCGTAGTGGTTCGGGAAAGAGTACTCTAGTTAAGTTATTGCAGGGTTTATACTATCCTACCAGTGGTCAAGTATGGATCGATGGACATGAGATACAACATATATCTCCCCCATCTCTGCGATCGCAATTAGGAGTAGTACCCCAAGACTGTTTCTTATTTTCAGGCACAATCTTAGAAAATATTACCCTCTATCGACCTGAATTTACCCTAGAACAGGCGATCGAAGCAGCTAAGATGGCAGAGGCTCATAGTTTTATTCAAGCTATGCCTTTAGGCTACAACACCAAAGTGGGAGAGAGGGGGTCAACCCTTTCGGGAGGACAAA
The DNA here is from genome assembly GCA_030065715.1 of Xenococcaceae cyanobacterium MO_188.B19. Lineage (GTDB taxonomy): Bacteria > Cyanobacteriota > Cyanobacteriia > Cyanobacteriales > Xenococcaceae > JASJCP01. Next base: position 369 of record JASJDF010000042.1, read on the forward strand.
GACAACGGATTGCGATTGCTCGTGCCTTATTAGGAAAACCCAAAATCTTAATCTTAGATGAGGCAACCAGTTCCCTGGATACGGAATCAGAAAGGAGATTTCAGAACAACTTAGCTCGTATTAGCGATAATTGTACTACTTTCATCATTGCTCACCGCCTTTCTACCGTCCGTAATGCTGACAGAATTATCGTACTAGACCGAGGTGCGATCGCTGAACAAGGAACCCATGAAGAACTAATTGCCCAACGTAATCTTTATTACCATCTCGCTAAACAACAATTAGATATTTAATCGTAGGGGCGAACCAGATCAAAAACACTCAATCTTTGGTAACAGGATTTATTTTATAGTTGCTACTGTGAAAAATTTGATCTCTAACCCATTCAAAACCAGCTTTTGCGATCTTTCCGTAGGAATGTACAATCTCGCTCTTAGCGAGGCGCTGCGCGATCGCTTCTACATTATCTTTTCCTTGTGATAACTCATGGGCTAATTGTAGAATTTTTGGATGCTGCCAATTAATAGTCTCTGTTACTGCTAAATATTGTTTCATGGTTGAAGAAAATAAAGAAAAATTCCGCCTTTACTATCAAGCAGGCAAAAATGCTTTAGAAAGAGGAAAATATCGGATTAGTATCGAAAATCTCGAAAAAGCCTTGGAAACAATTGGCTTTAGCTCTCGTATGGGAGGAGATACCCAAATGTTATTAATTACAGCTTATCAAGCGGTAGGCAATCGGGAAAAAGCGATCGCGCTTTGTCAAGAATTGACTACTCACCCCCATATGATGACTCGCAAAAAAGCCAGTGAAGTACTCTATATTATCCAAGCTCCGGAGCTAAAGAGACCAGAAACTTGGATGAGCAAAATTCCTGATTTGAGTAAGAGCGATCAAACTAATCCCCAATACGTAACAGCGAAAAAAACTCCTAGAAAAGCCAGAAGCAAGACTGAGCCAGAAATCGATCTTTCCCAAGTAGAAACAGAAGACAATAAATTTCTTTGGTTTGCTCTGATTCTTACGGCTCTAACTTGTACTGGCTTAATCTGGCTAAGTTAATTTAAGTGTGACTCGGTCAGCTAAGTATTTCATAAGTTACTTTCGTAATCATACTCTTTATTCCAAACATAACGACCAACTTCAACTCTTGTCCAATGTTTACGAGAACAACCTTTATTTAAGCCGTCACTAACAGCTTGATAGGCTTTGGCTTTGTCTTTTCCTTCTAAGCCTTTAGGAAACATCCAATCCATCACCTCGTTAGCATCCATGTCTGTAGGATAATTTTCCTTGAGACAGGCGCGAATTGTGGCGGTAAGAGTACCATAGTTGTCTAGTTTTGGACAATCTGGCAAACGAGAAAGATTGTAAGGTTTTTTGGTATAAGTAGGGGGTTTTTTCCTTTTCTTGGGTTTTTTGGGGACAGCTTCTGCTTTGAAATCGGGAAAGTCTGCTAAATTCAAAGTCCAACAATCAGGAGAGTCGGGGACTGCACACCATAGATTAAAGCCTTCTCCTTGTTGCAATAAACCCCTAAGTTTTGGCTTCAGTTGGGGTTGTGCATAGGGAGGAATTGACAATTTTTCTGCTACTTCTAAAGATAGGTAGTCTAATCTAAGCATTTTCCCCTTATTACGTTTAAGTAATTGTTGAAGGGTTTTAGTTAAGGTTTCTTTGGGAGGTAATTGGACTTCTGGTAAAGTTTTGGGAGCAGATTCTTCCAACTCGGCAATTAATTCTGGTGCAGTTCCAGATTGCAGGGATGGTGGCGAAGCATATTGCCAAGAAGGAGATAAATAGGGATTATGGCTGGCGATAAGTGCTTCTACCTGTGCTAGTTTAGAAGATGCGATCGCAGCACTTTGTTGATGATAAGCAATCAACTGGCGATAGTAACTCGCTAATTGAGTTAGGGTTTGTTCAGTTTCTTGTGGTGGTTTTGCTGGAGGTTCAAGCCACATAATTTTTAGGTTCAGTTATATTAGCAGAAGGCATAGATGTTGATTCAAGATTCAGGATTTAGAGATTAAAGATTCAAGATTTCGTAAATCTTTGACAATCTGCTCTAACACCTTTGCATTTATTGCCATAAGAAGGACAGATTGTAGCGTATGTTTCTCGTTCAACTTTTTTGTTGCACCCCTGACAAACAAACTTATAGACTCTGGTATGAATAGTGCGAGTATGAGCTTTAACGTGAACTTTTTTGCTTGTCATTTTAGATTAATCTTTATTACTTTGACATTATTGATTGTGTAAATCGTATTCTGCATTGTAGAACTTATATGGTCGCAGAGATTACTAAAATTATTTAAAAAAGATTAGATTAGTGAAAAGATAGGAGATTTTTTCGGATTTTTGACGGCGAAAGATGCTTTCGATCAAAGAGGAGATCTCCCTCTCGATACTTGCTAATGGAAGCCAACCGCCAAGTTTGCCAGATCTCTCAATCGTCCTGTTAGACCTCAAACAATTTTAACAATTTACCCAATGCCTCTAATCATAACTGAACCGCTCAAAATAGAAACAATAAATATTGCGATTACTGATTTACCTCCTTCTTTGATCGGAACTAAAATTGTTCAGCTATCAGATTTACACTACGATGGAGTTCGTCTGGCAGAAAATCTTTTGGCAGAGGCGATCTCACTTTCCAATGCTGAAGAACCCGATCTAGTCTTTATTACAGGGGATTTTGTCACCGATGACCCTACTCCCATTACTCAACTTGCACTACGACTGAGAGAATTAAAGAGTAAATTTGGCATTTATGGTTGTTTAGGTAATCATGATTCTGTTGCCAAAGACAGCGAAAAACAGATTGTAGAGGCTCTAGCCAAAGTAGATGTTACGGTTCTTTTGAACGAGGTAGTATATCCTTTGGGAGAAGAATTAGCTATAGTTGGGTTGCCCGATTTTTGGTCAAAAGAGTTTCAGCCAGGACAAATATTCCCTAAAATCCCAGATCATATACCTCGTATTGTACTTTCCCATAACCCAGATTCAGCAAAAGTTCTGCAAAAATACCGTGTCGATCTTCAATTATCAGGTCATACTCATGGTGGACAAGTAGTTATTCCTGGCTATGGTGCTGCTCCAATTTTGCTACAAAAAATTAGAAAATCCACCCCTAAGTTTTTACGTAACTATATACCCTATCTCAAGGAATGTTCTTCAGTTGTACAGTATTGGCAATGGTCAGAAGGATGGCATCAAGTAGGAAAAAATCAACTATACGTTAATCGTGGTTTGGGAACTTATGCACCAGGAAGATTTTGTTGTCCTCCTGAATTAACGGTTATTACTTTGGATTGTTGATAGTTCATTGTTCATTGTTCATCGTTAAATAAATGTTACTCATTGAGATAAATTAAAAAATATTAAGCAATTGTGAAGTTCAGTAAGTATTATCTAGTATAAGTTTAACAAAGGTAATAAAAAATACAGACAAAAATACTTTTTTTTAGTAACAAAAATAGTCTATTATATTTATGAAGAGAAATTTTCCATTATGCACATTACACAATGGAATAATACTAATCAATTTAAACTCACTAGTTTTAAAGTGATATAAGATTATGAGTATTACTGCAACCGTATCGAGAAGCACCCATCATCTATCTATTGATACTCTAAGAAATGAAGCAAGACAATTAGTAGAAAAGGGTATTATCAGCCGTAGCCAACCCCTATACGTATTATGTGAATACTTACCAGCTAGAGAATGGTTAGGGGTTGAGTGTGAACTAGAGAGGTGCGACTATCTATTACGCGATCACATTGGCGATCTACTCTGTTGTGAAAGATGGGATAACGACTAGTCCCCAGCTTAATTATTACCTTTTGACTGACGCATTTTTTCTAACTCTAATCTCAAAGCAATAATCTCAGCTTTAAGCTGTTGTAGTCCCGAATTAGCATCATTACTAGTACTAGTATTAGAAGTATAAACATCACTACTGGGGTTTCTTGCCCCAGTATTTTGATTAATTAAATTATTAATATATGCCTTAGCTTCTTGTTCTGTAGCTACTCCTTTTTCTGACCATTCTTGGGCTTTTTGGTTTAATTCAAACTGTATTTGTGAGATTGCCTCGGAACGTTTTTGAGGATTTTGTACTGTTTCCAGAAAAGAAGTTGCTGCTCCTACTGTAATATGAAAGCCTTGTTGAGCTGTTTCTAGCAAAAAGTTATTAGTTTTCATCAGCTTTTACCTGCTTATTTTCTAAGTTTGAGTTTTTGAGATATTTTGTGCTGTATTAACTATTTTTCTACTGCTCAAGATATTGATTAATATCTTCGATTAACTGAGTAAGTTCCGCTTCACTAGTCAAACGGATACGATCATCTCTTACTGTTAATAATACTTTGGCAGCAAAGGGACTAGGATAAATATTAGGATTACAAAAAACTTCTAAGAAAACCTCTCCTGTATGGCGGTATTCCATTGATGGTTGGGGCTTGGGTTTGCCACTTCTTCCTGCTACCTGACTAGCAGCAGCTTTAAGACTTTGCATGAGGGTGGATATTTCTTGTTGTAAATTTTTGGCTGCTTCGGTAGAAAATTTGATCTGTACAGAACCTTGAATTAAATTAAGGGTAAGAGAATTCATAAGGGTTAATCTCACTAAACTGGAGCGTTAATAACTCCACTGTTATCATAATTAACAACTATTAATTCATAAGTCATCATTAAATAACAAAAGTCTTATTCATTGATGCTTCATTTCTTTCCTAATGCAAGATCATCGTTCTCAAGTGCGTCGAGTTTTACTAATTACCTTAGTATTGAACTTATTGGTAATGATACTAAAGGCAATAGTAGGTCTTGTTACAGGCTCTTTGAGTTTACAGGCTGATGCTCTTCACAGTGTTACAGATAGTGCTAATAATATTTTAGGTTTAGTCGCCAATCGTTTTTCTTCTCCCACACCAGATCGAGAACACCCCTACGGACATCAGAAATTTGAAGCTTTAGGGGCGTTGGGAATTGCTACTTTTTTGGGAATTGCTTGTTTTGAAATTCTCCAAAGTGCAATCAATCGTATTTTTATCGAGAGTCAGTTGGTAAAAGTATCTCCAGTAGAATTATCCCTATTAGTTATCGTATTGGCAGTGAATATATTTGTGGCAGTTTATGAAGGGAGAGTAGGAAGAAAAATCAATAGTGCAATTCTCGTGGCTGATGCCAAACATACCATGAGTGATATTTGGGTAACTCTTGTAGTCATGGGTGGTTTAGTAGGGATTTGGCAAGCCAGAGTGTTAAATTTGCCCCAGTTGCAATGGTTAGATGTGGTTTTAGCCTTTCCTGTTGCCTTATTGGTTTTTCGTAGTGGTTGGTCAGTTTTACAAGATAATTTGCCTTGGTTAGTAGATGAAATTGCGATCGCGCCAGAAGCAATCCATCGTATGGTGATGGAAGTTCCAGGAGTAGTGAACTGCCATGATATAGCTTCTCGTGGTGTAATTGGCAGACAAGTATTTGTGGAGATGCACCTAATTGTAGATGCTTCTGATGTGACAACAGCACACAAGATAACAGAAGAAATAGAAGCTAGATTATCAGCTAAGTACGATCCGATTAGGGTGGTAATTCATATCGAACCACCAGACTATCAAAGTGATTCTATTAGTTTTGGTAGTTCTGAAACTCTACAGTAGTAAAGACTTTTTCTATTAATCATTATCAACCATTAAGCCTAAACAATCTGGAAACAGTTGGCAATTTACAAAAAGCGATCGCTTTTAAAGAGAAGCATTACAAGGAATGTCGAGAAAAAACTGAAGAATTATTAAAAGGAACAGGAGTTACGGGTGATCGCTGGAAAACCATCGTTAAAGCTATTGAAACAGGACAAGACCCCCAAAAAGTTCGCTCTATCCGCGTCGCAACTCCCGAAAGGCACTCCTAACTCAGATTAAGATGCCCTTGGCTCAGTTTTTCCCATAGATATACCGATCCCACTAAGGTTAGTAAGACAATCAACACCTTAAGGTGATAATCTATAAGGTGGCAAAATTTAGATTAAATTAAGATTTTCTCTGCCATATAACATATCTAAACACCAAGTAGAAGCGAAGCATGGTAGCCACAACAGATAAAACAAACGGTAAAATTACTCAAATTATTGGACCAGTTATCGATGCTGAGTTCCCTAGCGGTAAAATGCCCCGCATTTATAATGCCCTAAGAGTAGAAGGTAAAAACGCAGCAGGACAAGACGTTGCTGTCACCTGCGAAGTACAACAACTACTTGGTGATAATCAAGTGCGTGCTGTTGCAATGAGTAGCACTGATGGATTAATCCGAGGCATGGATGTTACTGACACTGGTGCACCCATTAGTGTTCCCGTTGGTAAAGCAACTTTAGGTAGAATTTTTAACGTTCTTGGCGAACCCGTTGATAATGGAGGTCCCGTTAATACTAACGATACTTCTCCTATTCACAGAGCAGCTCCTAAATTAACTGAATTATCTACCAAGCCTAAAGTATTTGAAACAGGTATTAAGGTTGTTGACTTGCTTACTCCCTATCGTCAGGGTGGCAAAATTGGTCTATTTGGCGGTGCTGGTGTTGGTAAAACCGTTATTATGATGGAATTGATCAACAACATCGCTATTCAACACGGTGGTGTATCGGTGTTTGGTGGTGTAGGGGAACGTACTCGTGAAGGAAACGACCTCTACAATGAAATGATCGAATCTAAAGTAATTGATGCAGAAAACCCCGAAAACTCTAAAATTGCTTTGGTTTACGGTCAAATGAACGAACCACCTGGAGCTAGAATGCGTGTTGGTCTTTCTGCTCTTACTATGGCGGAATACTTCCGTGATGTGAACAAGCAAGACGTACTACTATTTATTGATAATATCTTCCGTTTTGTACAAGCTGGTTCTGAAGTATCTGCACTTTTAGGACGTATGCCTTCTGCGGTAGGATATCAACCTACTCTTGGTACTGACGTAGGAGATTTACAAGAACGTATTACTTCCACTAAAGAAGGTTCTATTACTTCTATTCAAGCTGTATATGTACCTGCAGATGACTTAACTGACCCCGCACCTGCAACTACATTTGCTCACTTAGATGGTACAACCGTACTTTCTCGCGCTTTAGCTTCCAAAGGGATTTATCCTGCTGTCGATCCTCTAAACTCTACTAGCACTATGCTTCAGCCTAGTATTGTAGGTGACGAACATTATAGTACTGCGCGTGCTGTACAATCTACCCTACAAAGATACAAAGAGCTACAAGATATTATTGCTATTTTGGGTCTAGACGAACTTTCTGAAGAAGATCGTCTTACTGTAGATCGTGCTCGTAAGATTGAGCGTTTCTTATCTCAACCTTTCTTTGTTGCAGAAGTATTCACTGGATCTCCTGGTAAATATGTAACTCTTGCAGATACTATTAAAGGTTTCCAAATGATCCTTAATGGTGAACTTGACGATCTTCCTGAGCAAGCTTTCTATCTTGTCGGAGACATTGAAGAAGCTAAAGCTAAAGCTGAAAAAATCAAGGCTTCTGCTTAGATAGTAAACAGTAGCAGTGAGTAGTAATTAGTAAACATAATTGCTAATTATTTCTCGCTGGTTAGTGTCATAGTTGTAGTTAAAAATAGTTTGCATAATAACTAGAACTATAGGACATCTAATAAATTTTCCATGATAAATGTTCAATGAAAAGATGGTATTAAATTTAAAAGTAATTGCTCCAGATCGAACTGTCTGGGAAGACAAAGTAGAAGAAATAGTTTTACCAAGTACTACAGGACAATTAGGTATTCTTTCTGGTCACGCACCTTTGCTAACTGCTATCGACATTGGTGTGATGAGAGTTCGTCCTGGAAAAGAATGGCAAGCGATCGCACTTATGGGTGGGTTTGCTGAAGTAGAAAATGATGAAGTTAAAGTACTAGTTAATAGTGCGGAAATGGGTGATTCAATCGATTTAGAATCAGCTCGTACCGAATTAGAATCGGCTCAAAGTAGCTTTGAAGCAGCCGAAAAAGGAGATAATCGCCTAGAAAAAAATCGCGCTAGTCAAGCTCTCAGAAAAGCTAGAGCGCGTTTTCAGGCTGCTGGTGGTATGGTTTCGGTTTAATGAATGTTCTCAAGTAAATAAGGGCAGGATCGTTTTCGATCTTGCCCTTATTTTAAAGTGGAAAAAATAGATAAATGTAGCTTGATAAAATTTTTCTACAGTCTAAAGCCTATAGTTTGTCACTACTTAAATATTTTAATAGTTTTGACCCGAACTGAGATTTAGTTAGTGCCTGAAAATACTACATCGGGAAATTTGTCTTGAGCTTGCAGCATACTGGTAGTTTTGCTGTGCTTCTGCCAAAAATTAATTACTTCTGTAGCTTTATTAAGAATATTAATGCGTTCTTCTTCAGATATCCAATGTTTCGCTTCAAGCTCATCTTGTAGTTGTTGCCAAGCATCGTTACGGGGCCAGAAGAAATAAGCAGTTAAAGGGCTGGTTCCTTTGCCCACCACTTGATCTACAGCGATCGCGATATCTTTATCTAACCAAAGAATTTTCAGGGTAAATCTTGACTCCAATTATGCCTCCAAGCTTTTCTAACCAATAATTTTAGATAGTTGTGCATTGTAGATTATAACAAATATTGTCGTTTATCATTTATCATTTTTAAGAACCCGATTGAGGGAGATTGCAGATAGGGGAATTAAAGGCTTTTGGCTAAGGTTTAGAGAAAGATCATGAAAAAAGATAAAATGTTTGCGATCGCGGTATTTGATATTGATGGGGTAATCCGAGACGTAACCAATTCCTATCGTAGAGCGCTCATCGATACTGTCGCCCAATTTACCCAAAATGCTTATCATCCAACCATGGATGATATAGATACTTTGAAATCAGAAGGTATTTGGAATAATGATTGGGAAGCTTCTCAAGAGTTTATTTATCGTTATTCAGAATCTCAAGGACAAAATAGAGACAGTCTTAATATTGACTATCAAAAACTTGTGGATTTTTTCCAAGAAAGATATCGGGGCAACAACTATGATGGTTACATTGCTACTGAGCCTTTACTCTTATCTAAAGAATATCTAGCTGATTTAACTCAAAATAAGATTGCTTGGGGTTTTTTTAGTGGTGCTACTAGAGCTTCTGCGGAATATGTCCTAAAAACTCGTTTAGGATTAGGAAATATCATCCTTGTCGCTATGGAAGATGCACCAGGAAAACCTGATCCCACAGGATTATTTAATACTATTGCTCAAATTAATGCTGAAATATTCAATAGTCACCGTGATGGAGATTCCCAGCAGAGAGACCTCTCCAATTACGATGTTGATCATACTCCCATTATTTATGTTGGGGATACAGTAGCAGATATCTACACTGTTAACAAAGCTAGAGAACAAAAACCGAATATAAACTGGATCGCAGTAGGAGTCTTACCACCTCATGTTTTGACTTGTAGTGATAAAAAACAAAATTACGCCAATAAACTCAAAAATGCAGGAGCAAAAATAGTTATAGATAATGTAGAACAGCTAAACAGCAAATTGATTGGGGAATTAACTTCAGATGTTAATTAAGAGTTGCTTTAAAAATCTATAATCTATGAGTTTTTTGAGGAATCATCTAAAAGTTATAGCTCCATAATCAGATCATTATCTTCAATGTCGTGATCATCAGAATTATCATCAGAACTTTCTAATGATACCTCTGGTTTGATAACTCGTTTAACTTGACGAATCGGTAAACTAGCGATGAGAGCCGTAATGCGATCGCTATTTTCTAACCCAAATTCTACTTGTTCTCGATCGATTTCAACATAACGGGCTACTACGTCCAAAATTTCTTCTCGCATAGAAGCTACAAGTTCTGGGTTGATACTAGCTCGGTCATGAGCGATAACTAATTGTAGGCGTCTTTTGGCTTCTTGCCGACTATTTTTATTGCTATTACGCAGAAAAAGCATATCTAAAATTTCGTTGATCATAATTATTTTATAGCTGAGAGTCTAGCCTCCAAATATCCGACGTAATCGACTTAGTATATTATCGTTTTCGCTCATCAGGTCAATAAAAGGTACTTTTTCTCCTTCGAGACGTTTAGCAATATTCATAAAAGAATTAGCAGGAAGACAATCGTGATCTCCAATGACTAAAGGCTCTCCTTTATTGGTTGCTACAATCACTCTTTCATCATCAGGAATGACTCCAATCAAAGGTACTGCAAGCAACTCTAACACATCATCCACACTCATCATCTTGTTATCTTCTACCATTTTGGGTTTAACACGATTGACAATTAAGCTAATTTTGTGGATGCCTTCAGCTTCTAGCAGTCCAATCACTCGATCAGCATCTCTGACGGCTGCAATCTCAGGAGTAGTAACAATGAGAGCTTCCTTGGCTGCGGAGATTGCATTGCGAAATCCTAGTTCGATCCCCGCAGGACAATCAACGATAATATAGTCATAACCTTTAGCCAAAGCCGTAGCAATTTTCTTCATATCGTCGGGAGATACTGCTTCTTTATTGCGATTTTGGGCTGCTGGTAATAACACTAGTCCATTTAAACGTTTATCTTTTACTAAAGCTTGAGCTAAACGACAATCTCCTGCTAGTACATCCAGGGCAGTATAAACTACTCTTTCCTCTAGTCCTAAGAGCAAGTCCAGGTTTCTCAGTCCAAAGTCCGCATCCAGTAAAGCGACTTTACGATTGACTTTTGCCAATGCTGCACCTAAATTCGATGTAACGGTAGTTTTTCCTACTCCACCTTTGCCAGAAGTAACAACAATTATGCGACTCATAGATATTATTAAAAAAAATTGTATTAGTTGGGTTTTTTATACTTATTGATTTATTGTCGATCTAACCAGACAGCTTTAAGTTCAGAAAATTCGTGAGTTTTGGCAAAATCCATTGCCTTAGCCAGACTAATTCCTTCTTCACTAATAAAAGCTATTTCTGGTTCTGCGCTTTTGGGCAAAAATTTGGGATATCGCGCCACAGAGTCGGCAATACGCAGTTGGGTAAAATCCATTTGGAGGGTAACAATTCGAGATTGTCGATTGCCTTTAGCACCAGCATGAGCCATGCCTCGCAAACGTCCCCAAACAAAAATATCACCAGCAGAGATCGCCATACCTCCAGGATTGATGTCACCAAAAATTATAATAGTCCCTTCATGACGCAATTCTACCCCTGAACGTACCGTTTGATTAAAGTAAAGAGGTTCTGCTAAAGTTGCCTCTTGAGTTCTGACATCAGGGGTTAGGGACAATTGAGACAGTTTATTTTGTTCTACACAATAACCACCAGTAGCAGCAGCTACTGCTGTTTGGCGACGGGTTGTCACCACAGTTTCTAGAACTAGATCTACTTCTTCTAAAATTTCAGCAATCGTCTGTAATTGTTGAACGTCTAATAATTGATCTTGAGCAATTAAAGAGACTGAATCTCCTGTAGCCCAGGATTTTTCTCGTCCTTGTAAATAGTGTTTTAGTTCTTGCCACAATTGTGTCCAAGATAATTCTTGCTCCAGTTCCCTTTGAATTGGGAGGACTAAAAACAATCTATTATCTTCCCTCTTTAGACGTATTTGGGAATATGTCTCTACCAAAGGAGAGAAGGGAGTATCGCTAGGCAAATCTAAAGATAACTGGGGATCGGCAACCATTCCATAAACCAGGGTTATAAGGTTATTTCTCAAGCACATAGTACCGTAAGTTGACTATAGCAAAAGATTAGGAATTTCTTAAGTATTTAAACCCAGTTGCCAAACTATGGTTCTCTCCCACGTTGCCTGGAAACAAAACTACAGGTAGATTGGGAAATTGAGGGTGATCTGCTCCTGTACGAATTACAGAACACCCAGGTAATATTTGCCCTAGAAGTCTAGCAGTGGTTAGGTTTAGCCCATCTGATAGGACATCATTAGAAGTGATTCCCCCTTTACTAATCAAAAATCCAATTTTTGGAGGTAATCCCCGAACTACATCCATTAATAAAGAGGATACAATTTTGCCAAATTCAAGGCGTTGTTGAATATCAGTGAAGGTTAATTCCTCACGGGAAGTATAAACTACGGGGGTTTTGCCTTCTTGCCAAGTTTGATTAACTAATGCCAGAGTTTTTTGTAAGATATTATCCCTAGATGAGGGATCATCTCTTAAGCCTTTAACGTCTATTTCGATGCCTAGTGTATCTGATTCTTCTAATAATTTTCTCAATTGTTCGGTGGTTTTGCGGACATGAGAGCCAACTAAAATAACTCCTGGCTTGTCGCTAGGTTTATAATTTGCCATCGCTTCTGGTGGTGTTGGTTGTTCTCCTAATTGGGCTAAAGATGTTAGGAGACTAGCAGCAGAGCGGAATAGGAAGCGTTTACCTTGTTGGGTTGCAGCTAAAATTCCTTGAGCAAATTTATCAAAATCAGCTTGAGTTTCTCCGTCAACTACTACACATTGATTATTAGTCAGGGATAATAACTTCTCTTCTACTCCCTTGGTGCGGATATCTTCTAGAGTAATTCTTTGAACTTCGTCAGCAGTAATAGAACTTTGGGTTTTTTCAGCCACATAATCTGGTAAATAGCTATAACTGTAGCCAAATACGGAATCTTGGGCAAATTCTGTTTGATCAACAGGGGTTTTTACCCCGTCAATTAGTAAATAATGAATGCTATCAATCGTGACTCTCCCTCCTTCAAAAAACGCCGGAGTGAGAAAATGACCATCAAAACCGCCCAATTCTTGGGCAATTACATCAGTTTCAATAGGATAATGACCTCTTAAAGTAGAATCTGAGCGACTTACGATTAAAAAATCTTTAATTCCCAATTCCGCGATCGCAATTTTTAAGTTTTGACAAACTTCTTGGGTAACCTGAGCTGCCAGAGATGGAGCGAGAGCTCTGGTATTAGTAAGAATAAACAAGATTGGTACAGCATCTTGCAAACCTATTTTCAGAGTTTCCACATCCCAATTCATCAGTAGTAAACAACTATGAACTGTTTGTGAACCAGTAGGATCGTCATCGAGAACAATAATTTTTGCTTGATTTTGACTCATATTTTCTAACTCTTGGGGGTTGGTTCATAAAGCACTTTATCAATTTTCTTAATTAATTCTAAATATTTTCACTTAATTTCAGACTTTCTCAAAAATCTTTGGCATCATTAGAAAGTACATTCATCTAACTAACATTACAGAGGAAGGAAGTTAATAAGATTCTGTATTCATTGAGTAGCTGGAGTCGTTTAAATCCCATCTGGTACATAGGAAGTTAACCGTGCATATTTCCCTCGATTATTATAGGATTCTGACCGTTCCGATCAAAGCCAATAAACAACAAATTGACCGCGCCTATGAAGATCGAATTCAGCAAAAACCGCGTCGTGAATATACTGCCATAGCAATTCAGGCTCGTCAAAGTTTATTGCAGCAGGCTCACGAGATTTTATCTGACGAGATTCAACGGGCTAAATATGATGGGAAGTTTCTTACCAAGTTGAAACAAGAACCAACTTCTATTATTGAAACGGCTGGCTCTCAAGGAACTAAAAAGAGTGAAAGTTTAAATAAAATAATTTCTTCTCTGGATGAAGCTGCATCTTTAAAAGCATCTGAGAGTTTCCCACAGGATCAATCCGTCTCTCCAGCACCACCAAAGCGCAATTCTTTGCCTCAAAATCAACGAGCTTTAGCAGCAGAATCCTATTCTGTCTATCCTACTATTGAAATCTCTACAAAACTATTAGTAGGAGCTCTAATTATTCTCCACGAACTAGGAGAATATGAACAGGTTATTAGACTGGGAAATCAGTATCTTAATGACTCGGTTTATATCAATAAATTTAAGACAGAATTAGCTACTCAAAAGAGTCGCCAATCAAACTTAGCTTCAGCAGCAAGTAATTCCACATCTGATGACATTAATCCCAGAAAAGATATTGTTCTAGCTATGACATTATCTTATCTAGAGTTAGGAAGGGAAAAATGGCGCATCCAAGATTATGAAACTGCTGCTTGCTCTGCTCAAATGGGGTTTAATTTATTACAACAAGAAGAATTATTTTATATGTTACAAGAAGAACTAACAACAGATTTATATAAGCTCAGACCCTATCGTATTTTAGATTTATTAGCTAATAATTCACCTAATTCTCCCCAAAGAGCTACAGGAGTACAATTGCTAAAAGAAATGCTGGAACAACGCCAGGGAATTGAAGGGAAAGGAGAAGACTATTCAGGACTTAAATTTGATAAATTTCTGGGTTTTATTCAGCAAGTTCGTAATTATTTAACCACTACAGAACAAATAGAATTGTTTGAAACAGAAGCTAAACGGGCTTCTTTTGTGGGAACTTATTTGGCGATGTATGCTCTTTTAGCACAAGGCTATGCCACAAGGCAGCCTAATCTAATTTTAAAAGCCCAAGCTATGCTCAAAATTTTGCAAGAGGGTCAAGAAGAAGTGCATTGGGAACAGGCTGTATGTTCTTTGCTTTTAGGGCGGACAAAAGAAGCTCAAAACGCTATTGAGCAAAGTCAAGAAAAGGCAACAGTGGAATTAATTAGGCAATATTCCCAAAATTCCCCAGATTTATTACCAGGATTGTGCTTTTATGGTGAAAAATGGCTTTTAAGAGAGGTGTTATCTCAGTTTAGAGATTTAGAAAATTGTCAAGTTACTTTAGATGAATATTTTAGCGATCAAAAAGTACAACGTTATTTAGATCAAGTATCTCCAGTTTCCAGCCAGCCTCAAAATACAGCTTCAGTTGCGATCAAACAGACTGTATCAAAACAGAAAAAAGGGGCATTTCCCAAGTGGGCTTCTTGGCATAAACCAGCAAGAAAATCTGTTACGAATTCAGTTCAAGTTCAAGGTAATAGCAATTCTTCAATTAAGCCAAATGTGCCTGCTAAATCTCCTAGTTCTACTGCAACTATGGAAAAAAGACCCGTTACTTTGCCACAAAACCCAACTTCACAGCCTGTAACTGCTCATTCTCAAGTCCGTAGTAATAAACAACCCAAGAAAAAACGGAGCAGTCGTCGTCAGCCAACTTCTGCCAGTTTAATTAAGAGTAGCTTGCTATCCTTAGCATTGATTTTAGGCTTGGGTAGTTTAGGATTTGTCTTTACTAGCAATTTGTTACGAGTGGCTTCAGAATCTACACAAAATGTTGAGAGCCAACAACCTAAACCTATTGCCAAGACTGAACCACCAGCAGTGAAAGTATCTCAGGCTGAAATCAAGCCTAAACCCCCAGAAAAGACCACAATTTTAGATAATGCGATCGCAAAAACTGTAGTAGAAACCTGGCTAAAAACCAAATCAGTAGCTTTGGGCAATCAACATAATGTTGATCAGCTTAATAAAATTCTAGCTCCATCTCAAATTGGTAAGTGGCAGGGGATCGCTCTACAGGATAAACGTAACAACATCTATCGGCAATATAAACACAACGTGGAAATCCTCAAGGTGAATTATGGGGTAAATAAGCCCAATGAAGGCACTATAGAAGCAAAAGTTACAGAAACAACCCAGTACTATCAAAAAGGTAGATCGAATGCTTTTAAATCTGATAGTGATAATCTAATTGTGCGCTATCAGTTGATCCGTCAAGGGGAGTCTTGGTTAATAAACAATAGCCAAGTAGTGAAAAGTTTTTAATTTTTAAATTCACAATTCAGAATTTTTGACAGGTTATCGAGAAAGCAACCGAAAATCATCAAAAATATACTCCTTAGTTCCCAATACTGTTCGGATAAGCCTGAAAACTTAATGAAATTAGCGATTGTGGGAAGTGTAGGAAGTATGGTAGGAGACAACTTTTAAGGTTAATCTCCCCTCTCTTCCCTCTCTCCCTTGTCTTCCCTCTCTCTGTCTCAACAGACAACCTTCTTAACCGAACAGTATTG
>JASJDF010000043.1 GCA_030065715.1 Xenococcaceae cyanobacterium MO_188.B19
AAAGTAAATCAATGACTCAAGCGAAAGCTAAGAAAAAAGTACCAGTTAATATCTACCGTCCTAAAAGTCCTTTTATTGGTAAGTGTATAGATATTTATGATTTAGTTGACGAGGGGGGTGTGGGTACTTGTCGTCACATGACCTTTGATCTCGCTGGTGGAGACCCACAACTAGAATATGTTGAAGGTCAAAGTATTGGTATTGTTCCTCCAGGGGAAGATAAAGATGGAAAACCCCACAAGCTAAGACTATACTCTATTGCTTCTACTCGTCATGGAGATAACTTAGATGATAGAACTGTCTCCTTGTGTGTAAGAAAACTAGAGTATAAGCATCCTGAAACAGGAGAACATGTAGAAGGTGTTTGTTCGTCTTTCTTATGTAATCTAAAACCTGGAGATGATGTAGCAATTACTGGTCCTGTAGGAAAAGAGATGCTGCTCCCTGATGATGAAGATGCCAACATTATCATGATTGCTACTGGGACTGGTATTGCTCCTTTCCGTGCTTATTTATGGCGCATGTTCAAAGAAGGAGAACTCAATCCCGAATATAATTTCAAAGGTCTAGCTTGGCTATTCTTCGGTATTCCTAAAACTCCTAATATTCTCTATAAAGAGCAATTGGAAGAAATGGCTGAAAAATATCCTGATAACTTCCGTATGGATTATGCTATTAGCCGTGAGCAACAAAACTCTGAAGGTGGCAAGATGTATATCCAACATCGAATTGCGGAACACGCTGATAAGCTATGGGAATTAATGCAAAATCCTAAAACTCATACTTATATTTGCGGTCTAAAAGGCATGGAAGGCGGTATTGATGAAGCTCTAAGTGCCGCTGCTGGTAAACATGGTGTAGATTGGATTCCTTTCCGTAAACAAATGAAAAAAGAACATCGCTGGCACGTAGAAACTTACTAAGATAGAAATTTTTCAATTAGTAATGCAAGGTGCGTCTACTCTTGAGAGTAGGCGCATTTTTCATGATAATATTGCTCTATCTTTTAAAAACAATCATAGGAAGGTAAAGCTATATTATGGAAATAACAATGGTATTGGCGGAGCTGCCAGAAGCTTATCAAGCATTTAGTCCTTTAGTTGACGCATTACCCTTGATTCCCTTATTTTTCCTTTTATTAGCTTTCGTTTGGCAAGCAGCAGTAGGATTCAAATAAATTAGGGATTTTTAGATTACTATTTTTGGCATCCATTAAGGATGCTTTTTTTGTTATTAAAATTTGTTAAGTAAGATTGCTAAAATAATGCAAAATCCATTTTTAAATCTGGAATATGAAACAGAAGTAGAACATAATCTTGGGGAAGATTACTACGATATAGTTGCAGCAGCAGATTTTCCCGAACATATTTTACGCTTTAGAAACGATCGCCTATTATCTAATATAGGACTAGAACCAGAATTAGTAGCCGATCATGATTTTATTGAGGCTTTTGGCAAGTTTCAGGGTATTAGACCTTTTTTAGCTTTACGCTATCACGGTTATCAATTTGGGCAATATAACCCCTTTTTAGGAGATGGTAGAGGTTTTCTTTATGGACAGGTAAGGGGTACGGATGGGGAATTATATGATTTTGGTACCAAAGGTTCGGGAAGAACTCCTTATTCTCGTACTGCGGATGGCAGATTAACCCTCAAGGGTGGAGTTAGGGAGGTATTAGCAGCAGAAGCATTACATCGTCTGGGGGTTAAGACTTCTCGTTGTCTGAGTCTGATTGAAACAGGAGAATCTTTATGGCGGGGTGATGAACCTTCCCCGACTCGCTCTTCGGTAATGATACGCTTTAGTCGTTCCCATATTCGTTTCGGTACTTTGGAAAGGCTCCATTATCTTAAGCGTCCCGATTTGATTAAAAAGCTATTAGATCGAGTAATCACAGTTTATTATCCTGAGATTGGAGATACAGAAGCTAAATATGCTTTCTTTTATGCTGAACTGGTGGAGAGAATTGCTCAATTAGCAGCACAATGGATGGCTGCGGGTTTTTGTCATGGTGTTTTAAATACAGATAATATGTCTGTTACTGGGGAGAGTTTTGATTATGGTCCCTATGCTTTTATTCCTACTTACGATCCTCAATTTACTGCTGCTTATTTCGACTATGGTAGACGCTACAGTTATGGTAATCAGCCTTTTATTTGTAAGTTAAATTTGGAGATGCTGCAAGCCCCTTTGAGTGGTGTAATTTCTAAGCCTGATTTAGAAGCAGGATTAGCTCCCTTTGAGGATTCTTATGAATCTAACTATCAACAATTGATGCTACAGCGATTGGGTTTTGATGGAATGTTTACTCCAGAAGCAGAAGATTTATTAATATTTACTATTAATTTATTGCGTAATACAGATATTAGTTATGGTGGCTTTTTTGCAGAGTTAACTAAAGGTTTTAGTTATGGCTGGCGTGAACATAGTGACTTGATTTTAGAGAACGCTTCTTTTAATCAGGAAGTTAGTGAAGAATGGCGTAATTTATATCATCAATGTTTAAATAAATTGCCCGAAGCAGAAATGGAAAAAGTATGCGATCGCCTAAATACTTATAATCCTCAAACTTATTTAGTTCGTCCTTTGATTGAGTCAGTTTGGGCAGCGATTACTCAAGAAGATAACTGGGAACCTTTTTATAATTTAGTTGAATCAATAGCTTAAAATTCAGAGTAATTTGATATTATTTTAAGGATAAAGTATGTCCTGTAGTTAATCATTAGCCCTTCACCATCTCTAATAGACTTTTCTATTGGCTCAGGGGGTGAATCAGAAGGGACAGATATGGGTTTGAGTAAAATACCGTTTCTCATTCATTAAATAAGAGACTTAGTCAATTATTTTTATTTCTTAACCATTGCCTTACTTCTTTAATTGCTTTATTGCGTCCATTTTCTTCAGCTTTTATTAAAAACTCAGCAATAATATCTGCTAATTTTAAATCAGGAAAATGAGGACTAGTTTCAGATTCTATATATACACCTTTTCTTAAAAGATTAATTTGTAACTTCCCCTTAGTAAACCGCCATAATTCAGGAACTCCCAAAGCAGCATAAATATTAGGATTACTACGAGAAGTAATTTCTACTTCTATTGCCAAATCTGGCGGAGGATCGATAGTTAAATCCAAACGCTTTTTTCCCCTGACTGCCGATTCATGCTCAATATAAAAACAATTATCAGGTTCAATACCTTGAAGCATTATTTGGTTTTTAAAGGTTGTTGAACCTAAGCACCAAAAATCAATATCTAATTCTTCTAAAATAACCTCGACTAAGTTACTAATCAGTACTTTGTTTACTTCATGTTCTGGTAAGGGGGTCATAATAGTTAAAGTTCCGCGCTCATAGGCGATTCTAGAGGCACGATGTTCTCCCAACTCTTCCAAAATCAATTCAAAATCTGACCACTTAATATCTTTAAAAACAATAGTTTGTCCAGGAGGAACAATTATTTTTTCTAGTTCTAATAACATGGTTTTAATTATCACTTATTTCAAAGATAAAGTATGTCCTGTAGTTAACCATAAAATAGCTCTTGCACCATCTCTAATCGACTTTTCTATGGGTTCAGGGGGTGACTCAGAAGGGACAGATATGGGCTTGAGTAAAATACCACGACTACCAAACACAATTTCCCCAATTATACGAGCGCGAGTCATGTGATTATCTGAAGTGATGAGATAGACACTATCTATTCCTTGGGCTTGAAGTTCGTCAACCAGTGTAGTAAAGTTGGTAACAGTATCTTGGGCTTGATAATCTAGATGTAAGCGATCGCCTGATATACCCCTGTTAGTAAAAATTCTCTTAGCATAGTGTTGGGGACTGCCAGAAGATACCCATATAGGTAACTTGGGATATTGTTTGGCTAACTCTGCTGCAAATTTTTCTCTTTCCTCATGTCCTCCCAAAACTACCAAGGCTTGAGCTGGTGTGATGTAACTTTTAATCTCCTTATAGCCCATATAGCAAGTAATAGCGAAGGTTAACAAAACCAACCATCGCCAAGGCTCAAATAATTTGGAAGATTTTTTGTAAGGATAATCAAAAAACATAAAAACAGATTGATTATATCTGGCTTATTTAGGGCTATTTACTCCAATATGGCAAATCAATTATAAAAATTACGGCAAAATCCTATCTCTCAGTCAGGAAAACAGACACAAAAAAATAAAAAACTTTATCTAAATGTTTAAAATACTTAAAATTGTCCAATCTATTACCTGTTTAAGACGATAAGAAATCTAATTCTAAACTCCTGACTCCCAATTCCGAACTGCCATGTTAATCTAAAGAACGCTGTATTTAAAATTTTATTTGTCAGATCGGGGAATATGAGAACTCATTATTGTGGAGAACTGCGAGCAGCAGATATAGAAAAAACTGTTACCTTATATGGCTGGGTAGATCGTCGTCGCGATCATGGAGGAGTAATTTTCATTGATTTACGCGATCGCACTGGTACAGTACAAATCGTTAGCGATCCACAGCGTACTCCTGATTCCTATGATAACGCTGGTTCTCTTCGTAGTGAGTATGTAGTTAAGATTGTAGGTAAGGTTTCCCAACGCCCTGAAGCTTCCCTTAACCCCAAATTACCGACAGGAGAAGTAGAAATCTATGCAGATTCTATTGAGTTATTAAATGGCGTAAATAAACAGTTACCTTTTCAAGTGTGTACCTCTGAATATGAGTCGGTTAGGGAAGATTTGCGCCTTAAATATCGTTATCTCGATTTAAGAAGCGATCGCATGGCAAAAAATCTCCAACTACGTCATCAGGTAGTTAAAGCGATGCGGAGATTCCTAGAAGATGAAGAAAACTTTATGGAAATCGAGACTCCCATATTAACTCGTTCTACTCCCGAAGGAGCGAGGGATTATTTAGTACCTTCTAGGGTTAATCTTTCTGAATGGTATGCTCTGCCCCAATCACCACAGCTATTTAAACAGTTATTAATGATCTCTGGGTGCGATCGCTACTATCAGATCGCCCGTTGTTTCCGTGATGAAGACTTACGCGCTGACAGACAACCAGAATTTACTCAACTGGATATGGAAATGAGTTTCATGTCAGTAGAAGAAATTATCGAACTCAATGAAGCTTTAATTTGTCACATCTTGAAAGCAGTCAAAGGTATAGAATTACCTCGCCCATTCCCCCGTCTTTCCTATGCTGATGCCATGGCTAAATATGGCAGCGATCGCCCTGACACTCGTTTTGGCTTAGAATTAGTAGATGTATCAGAAATTCTTAAAGATAGTGGCTTTAAAGTCTTTTCTGGTGCTGTTAAGAGTGGAGGAGTAGTAAAAGTCTTACCCATTCCCAACGGTAATGATGAGATTTCCAATGTCAGAATTAAACCCAAAGGGGATATCTTTAACGAAGCTGTAGCAGCAGGGGCAAAAGGTATTGCTTATATTAGGGTTAGAGAAAATAATGAAATAGATACTATCGGAGCAATCAAAGATAACCTTACCGAAGAACGTAAGCAAGAATTACTAGAGAAAACAGGAGCAAAACCAGGACATTTACTACTATTTGGCGCAGGGGATACTGATACAGTCAATAAAACCCTAGATCGGGTACGTTTATATATTGGAAATCAATTAGGCTTAATCGACGAAAATAAAATAAACTTGCTTTGGATTACTGAATTTCCTATGTTTGAATGGAATGCCGATGAAAAACGCCTTGAAGCACTCCATCATCCCTTTACCGCACCCTATCCCGAAGATATTAAGGATCTCAAAACAGCTAAGGCACAAGCTTACGACTTAGTCTTTAATGGGGTTGAAATTGGTGGAGGAAGTCTTCGCATCTATCAAAAAGAAATTCAAGAAAAAGTCTTCGCTACTATTGGCTTATCCAAAGAAGAAGCTGACAGTAAATTCGGGTTTCTTTTAGAAGCTTTTGAATACGGTACACCTCCTCACGGTGGTATTGCTTACGGTTTAGATCGTTTGGTGATGCTACTCGCCCAAGAAGAATCAATCCGCGATGTAATTGCTTTCCCCAAAACCCAACAAGCAAGCTGTCTCCTTACTGAAGCTCCAGCAGGAGTGGATGAGAAGCAGTTAAGAGAGTTGGAGGTTAAATCAACATATAAACCTAAGAAGTGAAACTAGGAGACAAGGGAGACAAGGGAGACAGAGGAGCAATGAACAATGAACTATTAACAATCAACCATTAACAACCAAGCCAATGATTTGATATTATTTTCTATTATGAATTATTGGCTATTTCAAGGAAATCCGACTTTTTATCGTCTTTTAGATGCCATTCACGATCTAGACGAAATGTTTTGGTTAGTTACTCGCTATACCAAGCAAATTCAAGTGGGAGAAGGAGTTTTAATTTGGATGTCGGGACAAAATGCAGGTATCTATGCTGTGGCAGAAGTTATTGAAGCCCCCAAGATTTTAACAGAATTACCTGAACCAGATTATTGGTTGGATCGCGATCGCTTTCGCCAAGATAAACCCCATGTTAAAATTCGTTTTCTACGCAAATTATTGGGTCAACCCTTGAGGCGATTTGAACTAAAGTATGACCCAATACTCAGAGATTTACTAGTAATTCGAGTTCCTAATAGTACTAACTTTAAAGTCACTGCCGAACAATGGCAAAGAGTTTATCAATTTAAAGGCTAAATACCTCTAAAACTAATTAAGCAGTTTAATTTTCCATGATCCCGTATTACTTTTTTTAAAGATCCTAGCTAAAAGTTTGGGGAATGATAAGTAATTGCTTATTTTTTAACTCATAATCTTTTTAAATACATATATTAACCAATCAAAATTGATGTAAATTTATTACCCAAATTAAGAGCTAAGGGGGGTTTCAGCCTGCATGTTTATCCATCCTTCTATTTGTCTGGTTTTCTACTATTGGTGACAAGTTTAATGTATTCTTTAAAGTTGAAACTTGATTTGTTGGTAATCAACAATCAATAAACGTTCACTGATAGAAAGACCATTGTTAACTAATAACTGTATATGTCATCTCATTTTGATCGAGACAAAGAACCCTATGGCGAGGAGACAGTAAATCTTGTAGATGCCAATGGGCGTAATCTTCTCTGTTATGTTGAACACTCCTTAGAATCTGATGGCACAGTCTATTTACTATTAATGCCCATAGACATCCCGATTGTAATTATCAGTTGGGATGATGATGAGGGTGAAGAAGAAACAGAAGCAGTGATGCTAGAAGATGACACAGAAATTACAGCTATTTTTGCCAACGCTAAAGCTGTGTTAGCAGAACGAAATCTCTATATCAAACATACAGCTTACACCCTAACTGCTACAGGAGAATTGCCTCCCATCGAAGAAGAACAAATATTAAGTTTGAACCTAGACGAAGACGAAGAAGACATAGAATCGGAAGAACTCCAGTTTCTCGCCAGTTTCTATCATTCTGGACAAAAATATTCTGTTTATACTCCCCTTACTCCCTTACTGTTTTTTGCTCGTTATGATGGTGATGGTGAAATAGAATTAGTTTCCCCAGAAGAAGACGGCTTTCAGCCCATTTTAGAAGAATTATTATTTGAAGAGTTAGACGATCGCTGATCTTTACATTGAACATTTAGCATTTAACATTAAATTTAATAAGACTACGACGAATAATCAACAATGAACACCAAGAAAAAGCAATCGAAGTTGCCCCTATTATTTGGTACTGTTGTGATCGCAACAGGAATTGCAGCAGGAATGGGATGGCTATGGTGGAAAGATGCTATTTCTCCTGTGACCAACGAAACAACTGAACCCAGCCAATTTACGGTAGAGTCAGGTATGAGTGGGCAACAAATTGGCAATAAATTAGCTCAAGAAGGTTTAATTCAGTCTGCTACAGCTTGGAAACTCTGGACAAAATGGCAAGCCAAACAAGACGCAACAGGGGGCTTTAAGGCAGGAACTTATATACTTTCTCCTCAAGATTCCTTGCCCGAAATTGCCCAACAAATTTGGCGAGGAGAAATTATGCAGACTACTTTTACTATTCCTGAAGGTTGGTCGATTGAGCAAATGGGTGAGTATTTTGAGTCTATTGGTTATTTTAAAGCAGAAAAGTTCATCACCGCAACGAGGAAGATTCCCTACGATAAATATCCTTGGTTGCCTCAAGATATCCCTCATCTAGAAGGATTTTTGTATCCCGATACCTATAAAATTAGCAGCGATCGCACTAATAATCCCCAAGCTATTATTGAAGCTATGTTAGATAGCTTTACCAAAATTGCCCTTCCTGTCTATCAAGAAGCGAATACCGATTACACCCTTTTAGAATGGACAGCCTTAGCTAGTATCGTGGAAAAAGAATCCGTAGTCCAAAAAGAACGTCCTTTAATTGCAGGAGTCTTTACTGCTAGATTACAAAAAGGAATGCGCTTAGAATCTGACCCCACAGTAGAGTATGGTTTGGGAATCAAACAAACTGCGGATAAACCCCTAACCTATGCCCAAGTAGGAATGCCATCCCCTTATAACACCTACAGAAACTTTGGTTTACCTCCTACTGCGATCGCATCTCCTGGGCTGGCTAGTCTCAAAGCTACTCTTTACCCAGAAAGTACGGAATATTTATTTTTTGTAGCCCGTTACGATGGCACTCATGTATTTAGCAAAACCTTGAGAGAACACGAAGCAGCTACTAGACAAATTCGCCGTGAACGAAATTCTCGGAGATAATTTCGTTATTGCCAATTTCCTACCAGGATATAAGAACCCCAAAAGGTAGGAACTACCCAATCTCGTTCGGTATTTTTCCACAGATCGAGCTGTGCTATTCGTAAAGCTTCTGCCTTACTAATACCAGGATTATCACTTAACTGTTGATAAAAATTTGCCATCAGAGTAGCTGTAGATTCATCATTAACTTGCCACAGAGTTGCTAAGGTACTACTAGCACCAGTTCTTACTGCCATTCCTGCTAAACCCAAAGCTGCTCTATCGTCTCCCACTGCGGTTTCACAAGCACTTAATACTAAAAGATCGATTAATTTAGTGTTATTAATATTGCGATTTTGTAGCAACTTAGTAAAATTTTGCAGAGTTAATAGTCGATCCCAAAGCAAAATAAAAGTTTGCTCGGGATTAGAACTAAATTGACCATGAGTCGCTAAATGTACCACAGAAAAAGGTTCACTATTAAGCTTTTGACTCAAGTTACTGATATTAAATTGATCGTTGATTAGAGTTTCACTATTAAAATTAGAATTAATTATTTCTAACTCTTTGGGAACATTTTTTAAAGCACCAAAACTTTTATTAGATACTTGTAATTGCTCGCTTACTCCTCCTACTAAAGCCGAAAATTTATCAAATTTATCGGAAGTGGTTTGAGGATTGAGTAATTGTAACCCTGGAGTTATCGCGATCGCATATTTTTCTAATAAATATTGATTCCCATCATACAAGACAGACATGGGAATATTTTGTAAAATTCCATCAAGAACAAATACCAAAGTTTTAATTTTTTGCGGATGAGAATTTAACTCAGTTTCCCAAGGTTTAATCAGCCAATTATAAACTTCAAGAGATAAAGCTTGAGTTGCTAAAAGTTCACTGGGATCTAATAGATTCCGTCGAAATTGATTAATAGTTTTTGATAATTGTGCTTCTTCTAAGGGTTGACTATAGTGATATAGTCTGCCTCCTGGTAAGTTAAGAATTACCTCTAAGCTTTTGGGTAATTCAATAGCGTAGATTGTAGCTGCATAGGGGTCAATTTCGGCAATATCTTTTTGCTCAAAAACTAAACAAGCATCTTGAAAATAATTATCCAGTTCTGCTAATTGTAAAGCTTCGATTACATCGCGAGCTTGAGCAAGATTATTTTGAGCTTCTGCTTCACTAGAAATATCAGCTTTGCGTAATAGTAAATCTGTCAATTCCCGATATACTGGTTCTACTTGTCCTCGAAAAGAAAATTGAATTTCCCGATTCAAAGCAATCAAATCACTACGTAAGTTTTGTAGATTAGTAAAAGCAGCTTGATAAGCTCCAATTGCCTGATTGTTATTGCCTTCTTGACGATAAATTCGACCTAATTGCCATTGCCAACGATAAGCAATTTCTGGTGCATTCGTACTTTGGGATAGATTAAGAGCTGTTGTCAAAAGTTGTCTAGGTTCAGTTTTTAATTGTAAATTTTGTTCAAAAGCTAATTGTCCCAAATAACCATAAGCAGCAGCAGCAATTCTTGGTGCGTCGAGAGTTTCTGCATCTTCGATAATTTGGGTGTAAATTTGAGCAATATCTAACCAAGAGTAATTTAGTGAAGTCTCATTTTGTTTGAGGTTGGTTAAACTACGAGCGAAGTTTAGTTTGACTGCAATTGAACGTTTATTTAACGGCAAAGAATCAAAGCTAAATTGAATTTCTTGGACTATTTGTTGGGCTAATGACAATTGTTTAGTAAAAATTAAAAGATTAAGTTGATTTAGCTTGGCTTCTAATTTGTCAGAAAGGAATAGAGTATTATTTGAATCTGATTGAAAAATTTGTTGATAAAAATTTAAAGCTTGCTGAAATTCTTGTTTAAAAATATCTAGTTCTTTTTGTTCTTTAGCTTGAATTGCCTTGGCTTGATGTACTTTTGCTAAGTTCAATAAAATTTTATTTTTTAATTGCAGCGATCTTGCACTGAAAGTTAGACTATTTTCAAAAACAGTTTGAGCAGAAGATAATCGCCCCATTAAAAATAAGGTATTACCAATAGTGCTCAATCCTTTTATTTCCCAGGGAGCAGATTGGAAATTAATTTGATTTAGCAGAATCGTTATTTCTTCATCTCCTAAATCCTCACAACTAGTAATATCTGAGCCTAAATTTTCCAAACTAATTTGGCAAGCGCGACGCAAGAAACCTAGGCTTTCTAAAGCTTGAGCGCGATTAATATTAGCACCTTTTTCCCCAAGCACATCTCCTGAAGTTTGATAAAGTTGACTAGCTTTTTCCCAAGCTGATAAAGCTTTTTTTACCTTACTACTATTAAAGTAAAGTTGTCCTTGAGCATTCCAAATTTTTGCTAGTACTTGTTGTTTAATAGAGCTATTATTATAAGTAGCAATTAAAGCTAAACCATAATCAATTGCTTCTTGTGCTTTGTCCCAATTACCTAACTGTTGCTGAGTTAAAGATATTAGGGATTGTATTTGAGCTTGCTGTAAGGTTTGATTGTTCTGAATAAAATTTTGTTCTGCTGTTTCGAGTAAAGTTAGAGATTCTTGGTATAAACCCTGATTATAAGCAGATTGAGCTTGTTGAATCAGATTGGAGGAGTTTAACTGACTATTTCCTGGTAAATGGATAGTCAAACTGAATACTAAACTTAGTATAAATATCGCGCTCCCGTTTAGCCAAGATTTCATTGTTAAGTAGCTCCACTTTATTAAACATCAAATAATGAGGATAGGTATTAGGTTTTAGGGGTTAGTTTTTAGGAATAATTTACTTTTGGTGTATTTTAAGTTCTTTTAGGTTGAACTACTTAAAAAAGGCGTTGGTAATTTGAGATACAAAGTAATTAATAATTTAGTGATCAAGGGCAAATAATTAAAAACTCACAAGTTTTGATCTTAAAAGTGATTTTTGCTAGATATCTAATGATTTAGAATTTATATTTTCTAGTTCTTTTACTACCCTCTTCTTACTAGCTCGTAAATGTTTAGTAATTAAGTCAATTGCTTGTTTCGTGTTTCTTTGTGAAATTGCATTATATACTTGGCGATGTTCGGTGCGAATTTCTAGAACTTTGGGATTGTATTGAGTCGTTTGTATCCTCAGTAATTTCATTTTATCGAATACTTGATCTAGTAAATAAACCAACCATTTATTGTTCGCAGCTTCTACTATGGCTAAATGAAATTGGTAGTCAATTTCTAGCATTTGAAGACTTTGATCTTTAGTCAAGACTTCATCTTCTGATATGTGTTCTGCTTTTTCAACCCATATCTCAATTTTTTTAATCTCTGCTGCTGTTCCTTGCTGACAAACTTCTTTGACTGCTAACTCCTCTAAAGCGATGCGACAGTCATAAAGCTGTTGAGCATCCGTCACAGAAATTGTGGCGACTCTAATTCCGCCATTCTGATCTGCGATTGCTAGGGTTTCCCTTTGGAGTTGTTTGATGGCTTCTCTCACAGGAGTGCGACTCACCTGCAATTTCTTAGCTAATTGGGTTTCAATTAGCCTTTCTCCAGGGGTGATCTCTCCCGATAAAATACTGTTTCTGATAGCTAAATAGGTTTGTTCCTGTAGAGATTTAGCTCTTTTCAGCGATCGCAAATATGAACTCAATTTTAATTTTTCCTGTATAACTACACAAAACTAAATACTATTTTTATCCGATTCTGCAATTAATTGTTTCATAGGATACACTTTTTCTGAAAAAATCTACCTATATTTACTTTTATTGTATCCACCATACACTATAGTAAACATAATTCAAATTTGACTATAAATCAACTATTACCAACTCTCTTTAGTTCTAATAACCACAATATTCTGCTATACCAGTTTTCCCTTTACCACGAAAACTTATGATCCAACCCAATCAAGAATTAACTTTAGAAGAATCCTTAGAACTAGAGGATAATACAGACACAGCCAAGATCAAATCAGACTTGATTTATGGCTTAAATGCCAAACCTCCCTTTATGGAGTCAATATTTGTTGCATTACAGCACGTTTTTGCTTGTTTTGTCGGCATTATTACCCCTGGTTTAATTATTTGTGGAGCATTAGAAACAGAGCCAGCAGACACAACCTTTATTATTAGTATGTCTCTGTTTGTTTCAGGGATTGCCACATTTATTCAAGCCAAAAAAATTGGTCCTATTGGCTCTGGTTTATTGAGTGTGCAAGGTACAAGTTTTGCCTTTCTTGCTCCCATTATTACCGCAGGATTAGTTGTTAAAAGTAACGGGGGAAGTGCTACAGATGCCCTCAGTCTTATTTTTGGACTATGTTTTTTTGGCGCATTTGTCGAAATATTTATTAGTCGATTTTTACACCTAGCGAGTAGGGTTATTACTCCTCTAGTAACAGGAGTAGTTGTTAGTTTAATTGGCTTAACTTTAATTAAAGTTGGTATTACTAGTATGGGGGGTGGAGTACTAGCTCAAAGAAATGAAACCTTTGGCAGTCCTACCTATTTATTAATTTCTTTCTTAGTTTTAGGAATAATTATTGCCCTCAACAGCACTAACAATAATTTTCTCAGAATGTCCTCCGTAGTAATTGGATTAATAGTAGGATATTTAGTATCCATACCAGCAGGATTAGTAGATTTTAGTAATCTTTCTCAGTTATCAGCTTTTACTATTCCTATCCCCTTTCGCTATGGCTTAAACTTTGATTTTGGAGCATTCATTCCCTTTGCCTTTTTGTATCTCATAACAGCAATTGAATCCATAGGAGATTTAACTGCAACTTCTGCTATTTCTGGCGAACCCATTGAAGGACCAGTATATTTTAAAAGGATTAAAGGGGGAGTGTTAGGAGATGGTATAAACTCAATCATTGCTGCTATTTTTAACACTTTTCCCAACACTACATTTAGTCAAAATAATGGGGTAATTCAACTAACAGGAGTAGGTAGCCGTTATGTTGGTTACTTTATCTCAGTAATTTTTATTATTCTGGGCTTATTCCCTATTGTTGCAGGGATATTTCAAGGTTTACCCCAACCAGTATTAGGTGGGGCAACAATTATGATGTTTTCCACAGTAGCAGTAGCAGGAATCAAAATTCTTTCTTGTGTCAATCTCACTAAAAGAAACTCAATTATTCTTGCCCTCTCTCTAGGCTTAGGTTTAGGAGTAACCTTTGTACCAGAAATCTTAGGACAATTACCACCCCTAATCAAAAGTATCTTTGGTTCTGGTATCTCCACAGGAGGAATTACTGCTTTATTGCTAAATATGATTCTTCCAGGAAGAGAGTAGAAACATTGAACATTGAACATTGAACATTGAACATTAAACAATAAACAACAAAAAGTTAAGAGCGAAGCTCGATAACTGATAACTGATAACTGAAAAAAATGTACAGATTAAAAGCAATAATAATAGGTTCGGGAATGGCAGGCTTAACTACAGGGATAGCTTTGCGCCAAGCAGGATATGAGGTAGAAATTTATGAAAAAACCAGTAAATTGCGTCCTGCGGGGGCTGGTATTTCCTTATGGTCAAACGGGATTAAAATCCTTAATAAATTAGGACTGGGAGAAAAAGTTGCAGCTATTGGCGGACAAATGAATCGAATGGAGTATCGTAACCAGTATGGGGAAATACTCAACGATATCAATCTTTTACCCTTAGTCGAACAAGTTGGACAAAGACCCTATCCTGTATCTCGTACCGACTTGCAAAATATGATGCTAGAAGCTTTTGGGAAAGAAGATGTACATTTAGGAATGCGCTGTGTAAGCGTTGAGCAAAATGAAAATAGTGCAACAGCGATTTTTGCAGATGGAACAACAGCAACAGGAGATGTGTTAATTGGTGCAGATGGTATTCATTCCACTGTGAGAAATTATTTGGGAGGAAAAAAAGTTGAGCCTTGTTATGCAGACTATGTTAACTGGAATGGTTTAGTAGAGGCTAATCCTGATTTAGCAGAAAATGATGTTTGGGTTATTTATGTAGGGGATGGTAAAAGAGCTTCCATGATGCCTGTGGGAGATAATCGTTTTTATTTCTTCTTTGGTTGTCCCAAACCAAAAGGAACAAAAGTTGCACCAAAAGATATCAGAGGGGAATTAGCAGAAATCTTCGCAGGATGGGCGCAACCTGTACAAAATTTAATTGCTCAACTCGACCCTGAACAAGTTAATCGTTTAGAAATTAGCGATATTGATCCTTTACCCCATTTAGTTAAAGGTAGAATTGCTTTAGTAGGAGATTCTGGTCATGCTACTACCCCCACTTTAGGACAGGGTGGATGTCAGGCAATGGAAGATGCAGAAGTGCTGTGTCGTTATTTAGTAACTACTAATATTAGTGTGGAAGATGCTTTAAAACGCTATGAGGCAGAACGTAAAGAAAGAGTAGCCAAGCTAGTCTTAAAGGCTCGCCAGCGTACTGACACTATTTATAACAAAGTGCCAGAGGAAACTCAGCAATGGTATGAACAATTAAAACAAGAAGAACCGAAAGATGTTACTGATGCTATTTCCAAGATTATTTTAGGAGGACCATTCCATTAAACATTGATACGGTTAAACCGCACCGAGGTCATTGAACATTTATCAGTATGTTAGGCAAATTAACGACTCATGTTTTAGATACTGCTCATGGTTGTCCTGGAAAGGGGATAACCATTGAAGTATGGCAGATTAATAATGAATCCGAGCTAGAAAAAAAGACTTTATTAAAAACTACTGTAACTAATGATGATGGGCGCACTGATGAACCTTTATTAGTAAATGGAGAATTTAGTACAGGAGTGTATGAATTAGTTTTTCAAGTGGGAGATTATTTTGCTACCTGGAAAAAAAAATCACCTGAAATTGTCTTTTTAGATTATATTCCGATACGTTTTGGCATAGCTGATATTAATGCTCATTATCATGTTCCTTTACTGGTTTCTCCTTGGTCTTACACTACTTATCGGGGAAGTTAGAAGGATAGAGACAGTAAAAGAAGGAGTAGAGCAAGTAGAAAAATTTACAGGAGTAATGAGTAACCACTAACTATTAACCACTAACTACTATCTAATTAATTATGTTAGTCACTAAAGAACCAGTATTTCGTAAGTTTTGGTATCCTGTAATTCCGATCAGTGAATTATCAAACGAGCCAAAGCCTTTTACTTTGCTACAACAACCCATAGTATTGTGGTTAGATTCTAAAGGAAAACCAGCAGCAGTAGAAGATAGGTGCTGCCATCGCACCGCAAAACTTTCTCTAGGAAAAGTAGTTGATGGTAATATCTCTTGTGCTTATCACGGATGGACATTCAACAGTTCAGGAAGTTGCGTTTGCGTTCCTCAACACCCTGATAAAGCTATTTCCCCTAGTTATCAAGTTAAAGCTTACAAATGCGTCGAAAAATACGGTTATGCTTGGGTATGCTTAGAAAATGCGATCGCAGATATTCCTAAAATTACCGAAGCTTCAGACCCTGAATTCCGCTTGATACCTGAGTTTTACGAGACTTGGAATTGTGCAGGGTTGCGAGTGATGGAAAATGAGTTAGATATGGCTCATCCTACTTTTGTCCATACTACTACTTTTGGCAGTGAGGAACATCCGATTCCTGATTTGATGGAGTTTGAGGAAACAGATTTTGGACTTTATTACA
>JASJDF010000044.1 GCA_030065715.1 Xenococcaceae cyanobacterium MO_188.B19
GACAGCATTCGTTACGGAAAACGCCTGGAAAAAGCTGCTGATACTTTGGCTTGGTTAGAAGATCAGATGGTGACCACAGAAGAGTGGGAAGCCGGAATTAGAAACCATCTGCTGACTCAAAAATTAGCTGCTAACCTATTTGATAAAGAAGTAGAGTCATATTTTGCCCAGAATCGCCTGGATTTTGATCAGTTCATCCTCTATCAAATTGTTGTTCCTTATGAGCAACTAGCTCAGGAAATATATTATCAAATTGAAGAAGAGGAAATTAGTTTTTATGAAGCTGCTCATCTATATGATATGGATGAAGCACGCAGGTATCGTTGCGGTTATGAAGGTAAGATTGGTCGCTGGAGTTTACCACCCCGTTTAGCAGAAGCGATCGGTAATGCTCATCTAGGTCATATTGTAGGACCCATCGCCACAGAAGAAGAACAAAAATATCATATATTGATGATTGAAGAGTTTATTCCAGCCGAATTAACCCCCGAAAGGCATCAGGATATTGTTAATCGGCTTTTTCAAGAGTGGCTCACAGGTGAGTTTAACTCGGTAGTTCACAATAAGTAATAAGGAACAAGGAACGAGGAGGGGGATTCAATCTCGTTAGACAATAGGCAAAATGGCAACATAATTTGGGTTTTCCTATCTATCATTAGGACTATGAAGATCGACCATGCAGGCTTTGTCTGCCCACAAGCCTTGTCGCTCAGACAACTTGTTCTCTTACTGGCAACCCAAACACCATTTGGTAACTACCGATGAAGACCGAAAAATTTTTAGAATCCAATATTCAATCCCTAATTAATACAGCAGTTCAGAAACATCAGTTAGGTAAATTAGATGAAGCTGAATCTGTATACAGACAAATATTACACATTCAGTCCGATTATGGAGTAAGAACAGTTGCTTCCGGAAACCGATATAATCTTATAGCAATTACCAATTTGGGTAACGTACTTCAGCAACGGGGTAAGTTAGATGAGGCAGTAGAGTCCTATCAGCAAGCCATTGACCTCAAACCTGACTGGGCTCAGACTCATTACAATTTGGGTAACGTACTTCAGCGACAGGGCAAGTTAGAGGAAGCAGTAGAATCCTATCAGCAAGCTATTGCTCTCAAGCCTGACCCTGGGGTTTATAATAACTTGGGCAATGCACTCCAGCGACAGGGCAAGTTAGAGGAAGCAGTAGAGTCCTATCAGCAAGCTATTGCTCTCAGACCTGACCCTGGGGTTTATAATAACTTGGGCAATATTCTTCGGCGACAGGGCAAGTTAGAGGAAGCAGTAGAATCCTATCAGCAAGCTATTGCTCTCAAACCTGACTTTGCTGAAGCTTATCACAATCTGGGCAATGCACTCCAGCGACAGAACAAGTTAGAGGAAGCAGTAGAATCTTACCAGCAAGCTATTGCTCTCAAACCTGACCCTGGGGTTTATAATAATTTGGGCAATGCACTTCAACGACAGAACAAGTTAGAGGAAGCAGTAGAATCTTACCAGCAAGCTATTGCTCTCAAACCTAACTTGACTGAAGCCTATCAAAATTTGGGCAATGCCCTCCAGGAACAGGGCAAGCTCGATGAAGCAATAGAGTCCTATCAACAAGCTCTGCGCCTCAAACCTGACCCTGGGATTTATAACAATTTGGGCAATGGATTCAAAGAACAAGGCAAGTTAGATGAAGCAATAGAGTCCTATCAACAAGCTCTGCACCTCAAACCTAACTGGGCTCAGGCTCATTACAATTTGGGCAATGTCCTCCAGCAACAGGGGAAGTTAGATGAAGCAGTAGAATCTTACCAGCAAGCCCTACAGCTCCAACCTGATGCCGTGATTTATAACAACTTAGGCAATGCACTCAAGCAACAGGGCAAGTTCGATAAAGCAGTAGAGTCTTATCGACAAGCTCTACAGCTCAAACCTGACTGGGTTCAGGCTCATTATAATTTGGGAAATGTCTTCCAAGGACAGGATCGGTTAGATGAAGCAATAGAATCTTACCAGCAAGCCCTGCGCCTTAAACCTGATGCTGGAATTTATAATAACTTGGGCAATACATTCCAGGAAAAGGGACAGTTGGAGGTAGCGATAGAGTGCTACCAACAAGCTATTAGCCTCGAACCTGATGCTGCGGTTTATAACAACTTGGGTAATGCACTCAGAAGCAAGGGACAGTTAGAAGCAGGATTAGAGTGCTACCAGCAAGCTATTCGCCTTGAACCTGACTTTGCTCATGCCAAATTTAACCTCTGTATGAGTCAACTTCCCGTCATCTATTCCAGTGTTGACGAAATCCAGTTTAATCGAGATCAGTATCAGCAATATCTACAAAAGTTAGCTCAGAGCTATCAAATTGCGAATCAAGAAGAACAAGTGAAAGCTGCTGAAGCTGTTGGTTCATGCCAGCCTTTTTATCTAGCCTATCAAGGCTTAAATGACCGAGATTTACAGCGAACTTATGGGGAAATGATTTGTCAGTTAATGTCCAGTCGCTATCCCCAGTTCAGCCAGCCAAAACCTATTGCCACTTTAACAACCAAAGAAAAAATTCGAGTGGGTTTTGTTTCAGGATTTTTTAGGTATCATTCCAATTGGAAGATTCCCATTAAGGGATGGGTTGAAAATTTAGACAGCAATAAATTTGAGTTATTTGGTTATCATACTGATCCAATACAGGATCAGTGTACAGCCATAGCAGCTCAAGCTTTTGTCAAATTTATTCAGGGTCCTCTATCAGTAGAAAAATGGTCTGAGCAGATTGCCCAAGACAATTTACACGTACTGATATTTCCTGAATTAGGGATGGATCCCATGACAGTTAAGTTAGCCTGTTTAAGGCTTGCTCCCATTCAAATGACATCTTGGGGACACCCGAATACTAGTGGAATGTCGACCATTGACTATTATTTAAGTAGCGACTTAATGGAACCAGAAAATGCTCAAGAACATTACACTGAGAAGTTGGTAAGATTGCCCAACTTATCGATTCATTACTCTCCTGTTGAAGTTGAAAGGAAAGCAGTAAGCAAAACAGAAATAGGTATCAAAGATGATGAGATTATGTTCTGGTGCTGCCAATCTTTATTTAAGTATTTACCCCAACATGATGATGTATTTCCGAGAATTGCCCAAGAACTAGCTAAATGTAAGTTTGTCTTTATTAGCCATCATCAAAGTGAACAAGTTACTGATGTATTTCGCCAGCGTTTGAGCCGAGTCTTTGAAGAACTGGGATTAAATTATCAAGACTACTGTATTTTCTTGCCTCGCCTAGATAAAAATACTTTTGCTGGAACAGCAGCCATAGCAGATGTTTTTCTCGATAGCATTGCTTGGTCTGGTTGTAACTCTAGTTTGGAAGCGATTAACTATGATATTCCGATTGTTACTTGGCCAGGAGAATTGATGCGGGGAAGACATAGTCTAGCTATGCTCAAAATGATGGGTATTGAAGAGATGATTGCTGCGACTAAAGATGAGTACGTGAAGATTGCGGTTTGTCTCGGTCAAGATGCTCAATATCGCCAACACATATCTGAGCAAGTTGCTGAGAATAAGCACAAGTTATATGGGGATTTGGAACCAATAAAAGCTCTAGAGAATTTTCTCTTGAATACAGTTGACAGTTATGTAGCAAAAAGTGACCAAGAATATAAAATAACTGTATAGTGAGCTAATATTTAGAGAGCGATTTCTGACTCTAGCCCATGTGGGGTTCGGGGAGCTATAGTCCCCGCGCCAATCAAGAGGCTCGATGCCTCGTAGGTTGGCAACCTGCTTGGTTCTGTACATACTTAATAAGAGTATCAAGAGGTGCATCTCCACAAGAATCAATTGAATATCCTTCTGTCCAAAAAACTCTTCTCTAATTTTTCTACGTGATATTATTATTCTATGTGAATATCATATCAATACAAACTTAGACCAACAAAAGAGCAAGTCAGCGTGTTTGAGTCGTGGCTGGAGAAACTGCGCTGTCAATATAATTATTTGCTTGGTCAAAGGTTTGATTGGTGGTCGCAAAATAGATGTGCGGTAAACGCCTGTCCGTTAATTTGTTATCTGCCGAAGCTCAAAGACAACCCAAGTTACTATGACCAAAAAAAGTCATTAGTAAAACTTAAAGAGAACAGACCTTGGTACAGAGAGATTAATGCACAAGTACTACAGAATTGTGTAGAGCGAGTGCATAAGACCTTTGAGCGTTACCTAAAAGGAGATAAAAAAGGTAAACGCTCTGGGCGACCAAGATTCAAAGGAAAAGGACGTTATCGCAGTTTTACTTATCCTCAATTGGGCAAAAATCCTATCAAGGGAAATCTAATTAACTTGTCTAAGATAGGTTGGGTCAAAATGATTCTTCATCGACCTTTGCCAGATGGATTTAAGCTCAAGACTGCAACTATCACCAAAAAAGTTGATGGTTGGTATGTTTCATTAAGCTTAGAAGATAAGTCTGTACCTCAATTCGAGCCTGATATCATCCCCACATTAGAAAATAGTATCGGAATAGATTTAGGGCTTGAAAAAATACTTTCAACTTCTACTCATGAATTCATTTTTCCTCCCAAATATTTCCGTGTTTTGGCGCAAAAATTAGGAAAGTTGCAGCGCAAAGTAGCTGACTTAAATAAAGGTAGTCGAGCTAGAAAAATACTTAATCGAAAAATTGCTAAATTACCGAACTCATATCAAGTTAGAAAAATACCCAAAACACATAAATCTCGGTGGGGAAGTTTGACGTTACCGTACACCAACTGCGTCGAAGACTAGGGTGCGAAGTAACTTCCCTACAATAAATCTGTCTGAAATAATATTAATTTGCTAAATATTCCGATTAGCAAGAATGAGGGAACTTCGATTATTGAGGAACAAGCTAAAGAATACTATTACCAAGAAAATTTAGTATAATTTTTGAAAAAATCAGTATTTTCACTCGGCTTATCTAAACTATCAACTTACTGTTGATTAATTCTATGCCTAATTTTAATCCCTTTAATAGTTCTCCAAGTTGTTTGCCAAAAGGATATTATACTTTAATTAATCATCCCTACAAATTTATTTTCTTCTGGAATGCCA
Organism: Xenococcaceae cyanobacterium MO_188.B19; assembly: GCA_030065715.1. Taxonomy (GTDB): domain Bacteria; phylum Cyanobacteriota; class Cyanobacteriia; order Cyanobacteriales; family Xenococcaceae; genus JASJCP01. The sequence goes on from JASJDF010000044.1 coordinate 5,085, forward strand.
AGTGTGGTTGTTCAACCATAAAAAAAATATTTTATGAAATTACAGAAGGGAATGAATATTCAGGTGATAACATTCATGAATTTATCGGGTATTTAAATTCGCATAAATATTTTGTACCCAAAGAAAAACTCGTCAATTACAGTCACTATAAAAAGATAATCGTAGTTCGAGACCCCTGGTCAAGGCTAGTCAGTTTTTACACTAATAAAACTCTTTCAGCTAATCAAGAATCTGATATAGATATTTATGGTATTTTTGATTCTAAGAATTATTCATTTAATGAATTAGTTCATATTCTATTCGTTATGAAACCTGAATTGTTTCAACATCACCTAGAACTTCAATCTTCTGGCATCGAAGATATTGAATTCGATCATGTTATTCTGCTTTCAGAAATGTCCCAAAAACTACCTTCAATACTTCAATCATTAGGAATTGATATTGCCCAATTACACTCTCTTACTACAAATATTAATTCTACTTCCTATGATTCAAGCTTTAGTGAGAAAGTCATACACCTAAAGCCTCAAGAATTTAAGAATTTGAATCGACTACCTAGCTATCATTGCTTTTATAACGAAACATTAACATATATGGTAGCCGAAATTTATGAGAGAGATATTCTCAAGTTTAATCTTATTGACATCCTCGCTGTCCTTGAAGAACAGCGATTCCAAAGCTAGATAGGAAGCGATAATTGTTCCCATTCTACTTTACGAGTTGACGGCTCATCAGAAACAGCCACTATTGCGGTCTTACATCTCTTCCCCGTCCGTTTTAAATCGTGGATATGCCCTACCCCGATTGAATCAATTAATTTTGCTGAGTTTATATCTCGACAATGTCTTGTGTGGCAATTAACACAGACTATCTCTCTAACTGAAAGGTCTAATTTGCCCCACCTATAATGACATTCCGAACAAACTTGTGATGTTGGTTGCCATCGATCAATAATGTGAACATCGCGACCATATTTATTAGCTTTTGCCTCGCACATATCACGAAACATTCGCCATCCAGATTCACTAATTGCTCTTGATAATTTGCGATTTTTGAGCATTCCTGAGACGTTTAAATCTTCTAGACAAACAATTTGATTTTCTGTTATCAATCTAGTAGATAATTTATCCAAGAAATCTTTTCTTATACAAGCTAATTTAGCTTTTAGTTTGGCTAATTTGATTCTGATTAATTCACGTTTTTTACTCCCTTTTTGTCTTTTTGATAATCTTCTTTGGGTGCGTCTGATTTTACGCTCTAATTTGCTATAGTTGGGGGCATAAACTTTTTCTGATGTTGATAATGCAGCAAAAATTTTTATTCCTAAATCAATCCCAATTGATTCATTTTTAGGAGCAATAATTTCAGGTTCAATCTCAACAACAAAACTGAGAAAATAACGATTAACTCTATCCTTGATTACTGTTACTGATGACGGCTCAGATGGTAGCTCTCTCGACCATTTAGTTTTAAGCAATCCGATTTTAGCTAGATAGACTTTATTACTTTTAATTGAAAACCCACCTTTTCTAAACCTAGCACTTTGTTGATTATGCTTTTTTTTGAATCTGGGATAGCCTACCTTTTTTCCTTTCCTTTTTCCAGATTTTGAATCAAAAAAGTTCTTATATGCTGTTCCTAAATCGATAATCGATTGTTGTAATGGAATATTTGATACTTCTGATAACCATGCTCTTTGTTCAGTCTTTTTAGCTTGAGTTATGCACTGTTTTTGTAGCTCTGAATTTTTGGGTAATTTTTCACTTTTTTTGCACAATGCCAGCGCATCATTGTATACGACTCTTACGCAGCCAAAAAGCTGTCCCAGTCTTTTACGCTGTTGGTCTGTTGGATAAACTCTGTATTGGTATCGTGCTTTCATAAGTGATATTATATATTGGTCTGCAAATAAAATCAATCATGTATCGACGAGAAAGGCATTCTGTTACAGATCTTAAAATTCACTTGGTCTGCGTTACCAAATATCGTGAAGATGTATTTTCAGAGCGAGAGCTAATACTTGTCGACAAAGTATTTCGCGAGGTAGCAGAAAAGATGAATTTTCAAATATTAGAAATTAATGGCGAAAAAGAACATCTTCATGCCCTAATTGAATATCCCCCCAAGCTTTCAGTTTCTAAAATAGTTAATGCTCTCAAGGGTGTTTCTAGCCGTAGATACGGACAAGCTGGTTTTAGAAAACCTAAAAATGGCAAAGCTTTGTGGAGTCCTAGCTACTTTGCTGTGTCTGTTGGGGGTGCGCCTATTGAGACGCTTATCAAATATATTAAAGAACAAAGCCGTCCTTCGCTGCCCTAAAGAACGGGGCTTGTATCCCAACAGTTTCGGTCACATTTTACCGAATATTGGTTTAAAGGCTGATATCTCCAAACAATTAATAAGTAATGAGAAATATCCATTACTGAATAATTAAAAAGTCTGTAGCAGTTAATGCAGGAATATCTCGCAAAATGGCAAACTGACCTCCTTCTCCTAATCCATCATCAGAACCATTTTGGTTATAGAATAAGTTGCCTGTACTAGCACTGTAGGTAATAAAAGCATCGCTAAGTGCAGCAAGGTCATCAGTAGCTACTACTTCAAATTCATTAGGATTCATGGAACTATCTATAGTTAGAGTTAGAGCATTAAAGGTTATTTGGCTTAGAACAATTTTATCAGTATTAACTGTTAGGTCAGTAATGAGGTCTACTCCTATTTGGGCAGAGTTAAAAGCTTCCGAACTTTCATAAATAAATTGATCTGCACCTAAACCACCTGTAAGAGTGTCATTGTCCCGAGCACCTTTAAGCTGGTCATCACCATCATTACCCCTGAGCATATCATTACCACGACTGCCTTGGAGTAGGTCATTATCCCGACCCCCTTGGAGTAGATCATCACCTTTCCCGCCATTTAAGGTGTCATCACCCCGACCGCCAAAAGCGCTATCATCACCATCCCCTCCCCTAAGGCTATCATCATCTCGACCGCCCTTGAGTAGGTCATCACCTTTACCGCCACTCAGGGTATCATCACCCCGACTGCCAAAGACGCTATCATCCCCATCACCGCCAATAGCAGTATCATCATCCCGACCTCCTTGGAGTAGGTCATCACCTTTTCCCCCATTCAGGGTATCATCACCTCGACCACCAAAAACCTCATCATCCCCATCCTCTCCAGTGAGGCTATCATCATCCCGACCGCCCCTGATTAGGTCATCACCTTTCCCGCCGCTCAGGGTATCATCACCCCGACCACCAAAAACCTCATCATCACCATTTTCTCCAGTAAGGCTATCATCATCTCGACCGCCCCTGAGTAGGTCATCACCTTTCCCGCCACTCAGGGTATCATCACCCCGATCGCCAAAAACGCTGTCATCACCATCCCCTCCACTGAGGCTATCATCATCTCGACCCCCGTGGAGTAGGTCATCCCCACCAGCTCCAATCAGAGTATCATCACCCCGACCACCAAAAATGCTATCATCCCCAAAACTGGCATAATATTTGTTATCTTGTTTAGTTCCGAACCAAAGATCATCCCAGATTGTGCCATAGGTAAAATCTGAACCCAAATTATTAATAAAAGAATCCCCTAACCATTCAACAACACTATAACTAGTTTTGACCAGGGTTATGTTCGTATTCTGCTCAAAGGTGCGCTGATAAATGCCTTCATTGTCAAAGTCAATAAAGTCAAGACCGTTATCGAAATCAATATCAATATCGTAACCGTAATAATCTAGTATAAAATTATCGCTAAAGATTACGTCCAAACTACCACTTTGTTCAGAAGAAAGTAAGTACCCTGAAATATCAGCATGATCTAAGAGCTGAACATTATCGGGATCGGAAGTGTCTAGAACTAAGAACCCGATGTTTAATAAAGCCTCCGTATATTCAACATCAGGATTATCAATTTCTTTAGCTTCTACTGATAAATAGGTTAAAAAATCAAAAGAAAATGTTTCTCCTTCTGCTACTGCAAAATTAGCAACAACTAGGCTATCACTGGTGGCACTTCCTTGAAAAGCACCTTCGCCACCCAAGCCACTAGTTTCTGTATAAAGTCCTGAAATGTCAAGGTTCTGGAAAAAAGCTTCAGCCTCAGAATGAGAAATGGTTTCACCACTTTCAGCTAAAGTTAGAGCCTCCACATCAACTAAAGTTCCCAAAGGAGCATGGCTATAGTTTGAAAAACTAACATCGCCTATAGCGTCAACATGATTATTAAGCATCTTTTGTCCGCCTGAATAACAGTAAATACAAAACTTGTAAGCACAGTCATTTCAATTTAGAGTGAGACAATCCATCCTTGCTATAAGAAGCTTTCGGCAAAAAAAATGTTTCATTTTTATTGTTTCATTCTTATTTGAAACAACTATAATTATTCAAGCTTTCAACCAATCTATGTTGCCATTTTGGCGAGTTTCTTCTGTTTACTAAGATTTAGTAATATTAGTTTACTAAAAAAAATATTTAGAGTTCGGAGTAACCTGGGTAAGATGATATCTGAAAAGTAGTTGTGCTTAAGGAAGGCTTACTGCTAAGAGCATAGCATCTTCAGGGACACTTTAATTTTTACTCAACATAACCCTAGCAGCATTGCTGCCAGGGTTAAACTTGATTCTCAAAACTATCCACCATTCTACATTAAGCTTTATTATTGAGCGTAACTTGAAAAGAATTAATTGCTCGCGGGATTTTAGATTAATAACTGGCTTTTGTAGTTTCTAAGCTCTACTTATTTAGAATGCTCCGTCGCCATTAAGGTCAATAGCAGCAGTAGATTCAGCGTAAGCAAATGCTTCTCCATTGCCACCAGAACCAGGAATTTGCCAAGGAAATTGAGCTGTAGCATTAAAGTCCCAAGTACCTATGTCTCCGAGAGACTCAGCTACAATATGGAGACTAACTGGAACTTCAAATGGGTCATTGTTGGATGGAATGTCTGCACCACCGTTAGGAACAAAATTAAAGACAGCATTATTCTCTGCAAGGTTAATCAGAAGACCGCCTGTCATTGCAAAAAGAACTTCCCAAGAGTCTCCTGCTGGTACAGTTAAGCTAAGATTCCCTCTTTCACCTGCTTCTTCTATGTCGTTTAAATTACGGTCGATATGGCGTTCACCAAAGTCTATAGTAAATGGATCAGGGTTTTCATATTGCCATAAATCTCCATCTGGTACGTCTGGTAAGTTGGCAACACTGTTTAGAGTTAAATCATCGATTGTCAACAATGGCTGAGGCAGACCAGTATCAGCTGGAGGTGCTGGCTCTCCATGGAGGGGGAAAAGCACATCAAAGCCGTTTACGTCATCTACGTCTGGTAGTTGTTCAGATACGCCTGGTGACATATCTTGATTAAAATCGATTGAAATATCATTTCCTGGATCTACGTCATGAAATGGCACCACGTTCCCTTGGAGTTGTACCTGACCAGGATTGAAAATTTCGATAGGCGGTTCTTGTTCGCCGAATTCTCTAACGTAAGTATAAGCATCAACTTCAGCTAGAGCATTTAGACCAAAAGCTTCAGCATCAGCTTCAGCAGTAGCCAAGAGATCTTTGTTATCTACGTTTACGTCAACATTTTTGTTGATGTTGAGATTGACTACTTTATTGAGATTAACGTCCTTGGTAATATTAAAATTAAGATCACCCATGGTTTTTCTCCTTGGTTGTGATTAATTGTTGCAACGATCTATCAAGTATCTTTGCTAACAATATAGGGAGAAAATATCGGGCTATGTTGCCAAACTGGCATAAACAGTAACTACCTATTTTGAGCATTTAAATAGGTGTTTTAAAACCAAACATAATAAATTTTGATATTTTATTCTTTTTTTTTAGTTATAAATAAATTCCAGAAAATAAAATTTAGTATTTATCTTGTTTCTTCGTCACTACATAATTTTTAGACAAAGCGATCGCCTGCTAGCAATCCAATTTATTGACAGAATTTGAGTACTCGTCAGCACATAATTCTGGGGAAAAAACGATCGCGCCTTAAGGAAGCAATATATCAATGGCGATTGGAAAAAAAAAACGAGAAAGCGATCGCATATTATCAAGCTAAACTTGTGGACACGATTTTTGCGATCGCTCATGAGATTTTGGGTAATAACTCGCCTCAGCATTTTCTAACCTATATTTAGCTACTACATGATGCCATCAAGGTCAATAGCAGCAGTGGATTCGGCGTAAGCGAATGCTTCTCCATCGCCACCGGATCCGCCGGGACAGTCACCAACAACTGTAAACTGAGTAGCCCAATCACTAATTCCTACAGCTGGATTTTGAAGAGTTTCAGCTTCAAAAACGAATTCAGTAACTTGAAAGTCAGTTGACCCATCTATTATACATGGATCATTATATGTAATGACAGCAGCATTGTTGTTTACAAATGCTTCAAACTCAAGTTCAATAGGACCTAACGGAGGAGTTACGGGAGGGATTTCACCAGGTCCTACATACTCAGCAAGAAATTCGGTTCCTTCCGGTACAGTTAGTATGAAGTCACCACTACCTGTTAAACCGTCACCATTAAGGTCAAGTGTTCTCTCTCCGAAGTTTACTATCCAATCTTGAGTTAGTCTATATTCAGCTTCCAGGTCTCCATCAGGTGTAATAAATACAGGGGCTTCTGTTCGCTCAAGGTTAAAATCAGTAATCTCAAGAACACCAGTCTGTGGTAGGGGAGCATCAGGTGTAATAGGAGGACTAGTCCCCTCTGGTGGTGTAGTTAAAGAGGTTAAGCTGCCAAAGCCGTTAATATCATCTACATCTGGTGGGGCAGTACCATCGCCTTCAAAAATGATATTTATATTATCATATACACCATCGGTATTCGACCCATCGTCAAAGTCCAACTGAAGTGAATTACCCAGAAGGTCTACTGTACCCTCGGCACTTGTAGGAGGTACTCCGCCATCTTCTTCCCTAACGTAAGTATAAGCATCAACTTCAGCTAGAGCATTTAGACCAAAAGCTTCAGCATCAGCTTCAGCAGTAGCCAAGAGATCTTTGTTCTCTACGTTTACGTCAACATTTTTGTTGATGTTGAGGTTGACTACTTTATTGAGATTAACGTCCTTAATAATATTAAAACTAAGATCACCCATGGTTTTTCTCCTTGGTTGTGATTAATTGTTGCAACGACCTATGAAGTATCGTTACTAAGAATAGTAGGAAAAAGATATGGGATCATGTTGCCAATTTGGCAGAATTATTAACTATTTATTTTTGACGTTAAAATCAAGTTTTATTGAGTAAACAAAATAAGTTTTGACGTTTTAGTTTTGTTGTTTTTAGTGAAAAATAAAACTCCACTACTCTTTATGATTAGCTTGTGTTTATTGAACATTAAATGCTGAGAGTAGTTGTTAGGGGTTAGGGGTTAGGTGTTAGGTAGTAGGTTTTAGCGATTAGGTATTAGGGATTAGGTATTAACTCCGAACTTTGAATTCCGAACTCACATTTTATTCTTGACGATTTTTTTTAATTCTTTAACTACAGTTGTGGTACTAATATTCAATACCCTTGATATTTCTCGAACAGTATTACCATTAAGCTTCATTTCAACTATTTTTTGCTTAGTTTTGGCATCTCGTCCTGGATAATCTAAATTAAGGCTAAAAGTGACACGAAAACAATCACGGTTACAACAACGATAGCGTTGTTTGCCATTCGATGATTTGCCATGTTTAATTACATTCGTGCCATGACAATCGGGACATTGAACTGGAACACAAAATGCCATGAAACGAGAAAGTTATTAGCAATTTATGTGGTTATTAGCTAGTAGTTAGTTAAAGCCTAAAAACTAGAAATTTTAGGTTCTATACCAATAGAAAACTATTGTTAATCAGGGGAAACAAATCTGACTATAGGAGCAAGACTTGCAAGACCAAGTCCTAAGAAAGCAGCAATTACATCATCATTAAAGAGAATTAAGGCGTTTCCACTCTCATCTTCGGAAAAACCATAAGTTCCTTGGCTGGTAACGTTAAGCTGAATTATATCCCCAAGCTGAAAGTCTTCAATAATGGCAAAATCTGACGCGCCATCTCCGAAGTAGAAAACACTATCTAAATCTCCTAGGACAAAGGTATCTGCATCACTACCACCAGATAGTCGATCTATTTCACCAGTTCCTGTTCCACCTCTGCCACCAGTAAGAGTATCACGTCCTCCTTCTCCATCCAGTTCATCACTTCCTTCTCCACCCTTGACTTCATCATTGCCAGTACCACCCAAGATAACATCATTTCCTAGGTTTCCATCTAGTTCATCATTGCCCGCACCACCAGAGATACCATCATTTTCGGTGCCACCATCGACTGTATCATTACCATCACCAGCAAATATTAGGTCAAAACCCCCAGCACCCAAGATGTCGTCATTACCTTCGTCACCAGATATGGTATCATCCCCTGCGACTCCATTTATTGTGTCATGACCAGGACCTCCTGATACGAGGTCATCACCTCTACTAGTGCTGATGTTATCATTACCAGCACCACCTTCGACATTATCGTCTCCTAGACCAGAATATATTTCATCATTCCCAGCGCCACCAGAGATAGTATCATTATCTCTACCGCCATTTAAAAAATCATCACCAGCACCACCATCTATGCTATCGTTGCCATCATCCCCAAACACAGAATCATCACCGTTGGCTCCAGTTAGGGTATCATTCTCATCACCACCAAAAACTACATCATTACCTTCTCCTCCATCTATTTGATCATCACCTTCATCTCCTCTGAGAAAATCATCTCCTCCCTCACCAGATAAAGTGTCATTCCCTTCTTGGGCGCGAACAATATCTCGTGCTGAAGTCCCCTCGAATCGATTAGGTTTTTCGGGTTCTGGGAAAATATCTCGGAGGCTTGGACGACGAGTTCTATCTCGACGTTCTCTTCTTCGGCTGAGGCTCTCGCCTACTCGCCACTCAATTATCATGGCTCCTATCTCCTCATTCCTGATTGCTATAGTTATTGATTGTTACTAAGAATTGATATTTCCAAATAAGTTGCTCAAAAAACTTCAGTCATACACCTTTTACGATAAAGAAGTTACTTTTGAGATATGTGCCAAAATGGCAGTTTTTTATTTAAGGTAATTTGAGCGTTCGATGAATTGTTGATTCGTTGCGTTAGAAAGAAACAAATTGTTTCCTAAGAGTTCGGAGTTCCTAGTTATGATTTTTTTTACAAAAAAAAAAATTAGGGGTTCAGGGATATCTAACCAATACTTTTAGAACTGGAGTTTAGACTAACTCCTCCCCCTTCACCCTCTCTAGTCAAACTCAACGGTTTAGTATGGTGCTGTTTATTGTAGATGCTTTATGTGTAGCAAACATTTAGTGATTTGATATAATTTTAGATTCAAACTCCTAGTAGCTGGAGCATTTTAATTGACCTATTTATTTCGTTACAAGCGTCGTTTAAGGATAGTTAGAATCCTATCGTATATTGAAAGTAAATTTTTTTAAGATTAATAAAGTCTTATCAACAAAATTAGGTAATTTTAGGTAGTCCCTATAAACTAATTGAATAGACTAAATATCTTTTTTGGAAACTAGATTGAAGTTTCAAAAATCTTCAAATTATTGTAATAATTAATACCAATTATTAATCAATATGGTTGCTGGTACTAGTAAATCGACAATTAACAACTGGGTTCCTGGTGATTGGAACGAATACCTGGAAAATATTAATAATCCTATATATCAAAAAGCAAAAACTTATTACTATACAGGAGAATATAGGGTCGAAATTGGAACTGTGGGTAATTCTCATGCTCAAGCTCACTCAATGATGAATCATGCAATTTATTTATATGCAACTCTTAGAGGTATAGCTCTAAATGGCAAAGATAATTGCAGCTATCGTCATCCTAAAATATTTGCTATACAACCAGATTTATCTTTTTACATTGAAGATCGTGCAAATATTATTCCTTGGGAAACGGAAATAATTGATTTGAGTCAGTACCCAATACCAGATTTAGTGATCGAGGTGTCTGATAGTTCTGTATCAGATGATTTGGGTAGAAAAAGGTTATTATACGAAGATTTAGGTATATCAGAATATTGGATTGTTGATGTAAATTCGATTCGAGTAATTGCTTTTAAAATCGAAAATCAAGGTAGTAAAAGAATTAGAGAATCAGCAATACTATCAGGATTAAAAATTCAGACCCTAACTGAAGCTTTACAACGTAGTAAAAATATTAATGATACAAAAGTTAGCAGTTGGTTGTTACAAGAATTTCAAAAATGATAATTTCCAAAATAGTAGGGTGGGCATTGCACTAAAGTATATCCGAAGGTGTATCCTTTAGGACTTCCTTCGGTCGCCCACCCTACAAACATCTAACCAGCAGCTACTGGTTGACTAATTCCGACTAATTTTTCACTCAATTCCCATAACTTCTTAGCTTTATTTTCATCCAAAGCTTCATTAGAAACTTCTTGTACAAAAGAAGTACGTCCTTCTTGTTGTCTGTTACCCCAACTAAAATAAGCCCCTGATTCTTTGTATTTATCTTCTGCTACAACTTGAGCTACGCGATCGCCAGCCAATTCTTGGGATACATAACCGCCAGTAATATTCTTCTGGAATAAAGGAAAGATTTTACGGAATAGAGGATAGTGATTGCGGAATAGGGGAGTATCCGCTACGCAACCAGGATATAAAGAAGAGAAAATAATTCCTGTAGATTGGTGATAGCGTCGGTGCAATTCTCTCATAGTTAGTACATTGCAGAGTTTACTATCTTTATAAGCTTTTCCTGGCTTAAATTTCTTACCATTAATCATGGTAATGGGATCTTTAAAACCTGCTTCCATTCCTTCTAGGTTGCCTAAATCTGGAGGTGCGGGGATAGGAATTTTACCGCCTAATTCTTTGGGGTTAGCTGTTACAGTACCTAAGATAACCAGTCTTTTATCAGTAGAAGGAGATTTCATTAAATCCCCTAACATCAAATTACATAGGAGAAAATGTCCTAAGTGGTTAGTTGCGACACTTAATTCATAGCCATCTGCACTTCGCATCGGCTCTTTTAGCAAGGGTAAATAAACCGCTGCATTACAGACTAAAGCATCTAACTGTTTACCAGTAGCACGAAAATCATCAACAAACTTACGTACACTATCTAAAGATGCTAGATCGAGGTGAATAATACTGTAATTGTCTTGAGGAATATT
>JASJDF010000045.1 GCA_030065715.1 Xenococcaceae cyanobacterium MO_188.B19
TAGAGCAAGTAAAAAAATTAGAACAACAAGAAATTCTCGATCCAGAAACCGCAGCGTTACGCAGTTATAAATTACAACAAGAAATCGCACAATTGCAAGGAAAAATTGCCCAACTCCCACCCCAGAATTTACCTGCGATCGCGAATACTGTTTCTTTACCTCAATTTTGGTTCGATTTATCAGAAGCAGAAAGAAGATTTTATTTTCGGGAGTTTATCAAACAAATATTAATTATTCGTCCAGAAGCTAATCAATGGGATTTGAAATTAGTATTTATCTTTCCAGACTCTGGCAATCAACAGGACAAATTGTTATAGAATATGATGTTTGTTGCCAACAAAATATTTAAGCAACCTTGGCAATCAAACAATTCAAGACATTAAGCTTTTATTCTTATTGAAAATCCTATGGCTAAGTATGTATTTATTACTGGAGGTGTTGTTTCCAGTATTGGGAAAGGTATTGTAGCAGCGAGTTTAGGGAGATTGCTTAAGTCTCGTGGTTATTCTGTGTCTATCCTAAAGCTTGACCCTTATATTAACGTCGATCCTGGTACTATGAGTCCCTTTCAGCATGGAGAGGTATTTGTTACCGATGATGGGGCGGAAACCGATTTAGATTTGGGACATTATGAACGCTTTACTGATACTTCTATGTCTCGCCTCAATAGTGTCACCACTGGTTCCATCTATCAAGCAGTAATTAACAAAGAACGACGAGGGGACTATCAAGGAGGAACAGTACAAGTTATTCCTCACATTACCAACGAAATCAAAGAAAGAATTAGAAGAGTCGCTAGTAATACAAGTTCTGATGTAGTTATTACGGAAATTGGTGGAACAGTGGGAGATATTGAGTCATTACCCTTTATGGAGGCAATTCGTCAGTTTCGTAAAGATGTGGGGCGCAATGATGTGATTTATATGCACGTTACCCTAATCCCCTGGATACCAGCAGCAGGAGAGATGAAAACTAAACCCACTCAACATTCAGTTAAAGAATTACGCTCCATTGGTATTCAACCTGATATTTTGGTGTGTCGTAGCGATCGCCCTCTCAAACCAGGAATTAAGGAGAAAATCTCGGAATTTTGTGATGTTCCTGTAGAATCAGTGGTTACTTCCCGTGATGCCAGTACGATTTATGAAGTGCCTCTGATTTTAGAACAGGAAGGATTAGCCCAACAGACTTTAGAACTTTTACAATTGCCCCAAAAAGAGCCAGATTTAGTAGGATGGACTAATTTGGTGGAAAAAATGAAATCTCCCCAAAATAAGCTAGAAATTGCCATTGTGGGTAAGTATATTCAACTTTCTGATGCTTATTTATCCGTAGTAGAAGCTCTAGGACACGCTGCGATCGCTGCTCATGTAGAAGTTAATTTTCACTGGATTAGTGCAGAAGATTTAGAAACTAACGGTGCGGAAAAATATCTTAAGGATATCGATGGACTTTTGGTTCCTGGGGGATTTGGTATTCGCGGGGTAGATGGCAAAATTGTGGCTATTAGATATGCTCGTGAACAGAATATTCCTTTTCTGGGTTTATGTTTGGGAATGCAATGTTCTGTGATTGAATGGGCGCGCCATATGGCACATTTAGAAGATGCTAATAGTTCAGAATTTGATGAAACTACCACTAATCCCGTAATTAATTTACTTCCAGAACAACATGATGTAGTAGATTTGGGAGGAACGATGCGTTTAGGATTGTATCCTTGTCGCCTCAAACCTGATACCATTGCTTTTTCTTTATATCAACAAGAAGTAATTTATGAGCGTCACCGTCATCGCTATGAATTTAATAATGCTTATCGTAATCATTTTTTAGAAACGGGTTATGAAATCAGTGGTACATCTCCCGATGGAAGATTAGTAGAAATTATTGAATTACGCAATCATCCCTTCTTCCTAGCTACCCAATTCCATCCCGAGTTTCGCTCTCGTCCCGATACTCCCCATCCCTTATTTTTAGGTTTTGTCAAAGCTGTGATCAAAAAAAGTGGCTCCACTCAAATTTCTGATGATTCTAGTTCAGAATAATTGATCGTTGCGGACTTTGCGAATAGTTTGAGGCAAAACTCCCACCAAAAGAGCAAAAGCTTCATCAGGAATTAAAGCTACTGTTTCCGAATCAAACCAATTTTCAAATTGATTGAGTATCACTTGGGCTCTTTCTTCTGGTAGGGGGTTATCCGTAATTTGTTTAGTGAGCCTAACCCATTGCCGACGCATTTTATAGGCTGTTCTTCTGGCTTCGGAGTTTTCAGGCTCAATGAGAGATAAATTTCCCACTGGAATTACCTCCACAACATCTGGGTCAAATTGACCGCCAACAATCGACCCAGGTCCCGCAAATTCAGCATGATATTTTTTATAGACAATCAACCCATTTTTCCGACGGGGATTGACCATTAATAATTCTTGCGACTGGATGCGCTGTAAAATCTCATCTGAATGGACGTTCATACCAATACATTATAGTTTCTTAAATACACCCCAAATGTTTTTGTGGGCAAAATGCTTACACTATATCTTTTCAACTTTGATAACTCTGATAAATAATCTTAAGTACATGGGTGTAAATAAATATAAAACTGAAATGAGATGTTAGGTGTTAGGTGTGAGGCTAAACTATTCCCTCTTTACCTATTGGCTTTTCAATCTCTCAAGCATTTTTTGATTGATTTGACCTACTTACTGATCGGTATTAACTGATGCTCAGAATCAATTCATGGTTGAATTAGCGATATCATAACTTTCTAACACTTCATTTTCAAATCAGCAACGCTGTTATTTTGAGTTAGGAAAAAGGTAGTGTGGAGATTATACACATCGTTTCCTCCCCCTTCAATCAAAAAAGAGAAAATTAGGGCACTAGAAATACCTACCAATGTTAATGAATGAACTGGTAACAAAATAAAAGTAATTAAAGCGCACTACTTAGGATTACCAGAATGCCAATTCCTTATAGAGAATATAATTATAGTCAAAAATAAACTCCAAACCGAATGCACTTCTGGTACAGTCTTGACTTGACTAATAACCGTAACATTCTCATCTAAAATTGCCCCTGTTCTATTAACGTAGTTTAATGCACCATCATCATCAAGGGCATAAGCTCTTAAGAAAAGCGCACTCCAACGAGCTATAGTTTCAATTGCCTCAGCTTGTCCCAAACTAGGGTTATTGGGGTCAGTTCTAGCACCGAAGGGATTGTTAATATTGGTAATTCCATAATGATTAGCTCCATTAACAGTAATTAAGGTTTTGGGGGGATCTTGGATGGAGTCATAATCTACTTGCGTTAAACCTGGAGTAACTAATCCATCGAGGCTTCCTCTGACTAAAGCAAGTGGAATTCCTTGATTTCTGATGGGAAAAAATTGTCCTGTTCCAATCAAACTGCTACTGCCAAAGAAAGCTCCAGCTTTCAGTTGTGAAGGACGTTGGAATTCTCCCTCGCATAAAGGAAAGGTACAAGAATTATCAATTGCTCCCAACCCGACTGCTCCTCCAAAAGAGTGACCTAATAAGACCAAGTTATCTGTATCGAGAGTCCCCACAATTGGAGAGTCTGGGTTAGAGTTTTCTCTCAGCATAAACTCAAAGACATCTGTAATTTGCGATGCCTCTGGTAGCAATCCAGTAAACCCAAAAGGTAAAGAACGGATGCGTTCAGGAACAATTACTGTAAATCCATAACTAGCTACAATTTGGGCAAACTCAGAATATTGGGCTGCCTCAACTCTGGAACCTGGTAGGAGCAAAGCTAGGGGAAATTTTGGTTGGTTGACATGAGGCTTTGAAATTATAGGAAAAAATATAACAGTCGGATCTCCATTTGGATCTTCATTCGTACTCACCGTAGTGTTATAGCTCTCCACCTGTACGAATAGGGGTTCTGGATTGAAGTTAGCTGCCTCGGCAGTTTGCTTTACTCCCATCACCATCAAGAGACTGCCAACTAATGCTACTGAGACTGGTTTTTTTGTCATCATTTAAGTTAATAGATCTAGAATGTAACTTAATCTATCTATGAATTACCTCGTTGTTTTGTTTAATATTGATGTTTTTAAAATAATTCTTCACAAAAGCTCAACCTTAATTTTCTCCCTCGTTACTGCATAATCTGCAAAATAGCGATCGCACTATAACTTAATTTATTTGCTGTTCCAAAAGAAGCTGACAATGCTGACTTAGCCAATGGTAATGCTACCTGGGTTTTTTTAAATTCTACGACGTAGTAGATCAATTCCCACAAATCCTAAAGCAATCAAGAATCCCATCCCAGGAGCAAACTTAAATGGAACTTCTTGTTGTAATGCAAGTTCAGTTAATCCAGAACTTAGAAAAAATCGATCATTTCCTCCATCTTCATTAATTGCTGTAGCCGAAATTGTATAGTTATAATTGTTGGCAACACCAGTATTTGTACTATTGGTATAACCATAAGTTTCATAGAGATCAAACCCAAAATCTAATTGAATTTTAATCTCAGATGTATTGTTTCCTCCAGTTGCTTCGATGTCTATATCTAGAGTAGGATCATTATCAATATCTGGATTTTTACCAGTACCCTGGGTAACAGTATCGTCATCTGATGCTAAGGCAAATGTAATAGTTTGAGTAGTACCTGTGCCATTAGGAAATTCTGGTACTTCAAATGTCATGGTAATGTCTTGAAAAAAGAGTTCTTGATTTTGTCCCGTTTCGTTAACACCAATATAAAAAACCAAAGATGATGCTGAAGTTATTAACTCGTGATCTGGTGATGGTGTAGAAAGAGTATTTAATAGTGTTTCGATAGAGAGGGTATTGTTAGTTGTTCCAGTACCTGCACTACCAGTGGTAAAAACCAAAACTTCGTTGATATTGCCTAAACCTGTTGTAGTCTGATCAAATTCACCGATAACTGAATAATCACCCAAATTGTTAGGGGGATTTAAAATCTCATCAATATTAGTGTCTGTGGTATCTATTTGAAAAGCAGAAACAGGGTTGGGGCTAATAGTACTATGAATAAAACTCAAGGCTAATAGAGGAGATATTATACTTTTCATCATTAAATAATTTTATTTTTAATTGCAAATTAATCGAATTATATTGGAGAGCACATCGGTGAAATTCCCCTAAAAATAAAAGCTCATATTTACCTTTCAGCAAATATACACAATCAGAGCAATATTACTGATGTAAAACTTTGAACACTTATTTTACAATTAATATTAATTTAATGAATCTTCTTTAAAAAAAGTGAAAATTAGGACGCTAGAAATACCTATGACTGTCTATCAATTAACTGCCAATAGACCATAGTATTGCAGGAAGATCTGATCAAGGATTAGCTAAAATGGCAACTATGTAAGTTCATCCCCCTAGTAATAAATGTTGAAGGAATCTACTGCTCCCTATAATAAGTCTCGTCTAAAACTGCTTGAACAGTACGATGACTATGAAGATTAAATGCTAAATTAGTTACAGACTCCCATTTTGTGACCGCACAGTACTAGGATACTTGAAGAGCGTCGAAGACTAGTTATCCACGAGTAATAAGCTAACTCTTGTGTTTGGTGGCTCTTAGAAAAAAATTGCTCATTTAATAATAATTATCTGGTAAGATTTAGCGCGATGGTTCATATTTTTAGCTCCTCGTTTTGCATACCTTCAGCCACATCTAATGATTCTGAGAAAGATTTTGATAGATTAAATACTTTTCTCAAATTATTAAACCTTTTTGAACTTAAACAAGAGCTAGAGCAACCAATTTCACCCATAACTAGTTTGTCTGATTTATGTCAAAAAACTGATTCAACTCTTCAAGTACTAGAAGTCACTTTTGCTGAGGTTAGTGATTCCTGTAGTCACTGGACACTTAACAGCTTATTTGGTTCTAATGTTATCGCTTCTTATTTGGAAAAGTTAATTCATCAACTGTTTAACCCTGACCTAGTTGAAGAAACCCTACAACAACGACAAATTCGGAAATTTAGTCATAGCTTAGTCTCTGAAATAACTGTTAGTGTTGCTATCAATTATTTGGGTCTTTTATCTAGTATCAATCCCATTTTAAGCAGTCTAGGAATTATTTCGGCTGCTTTGGGAGAAACCTTAATTCAATCTGCGCTGAATATTGTTTCAGTTCAGTCATTTGCAATTTTTACCCAACTAATTCGCCAAAGACTGACAGAATATTCGGAATTTAAAAATTTTATTCCAGAATATCGGCTTTATACTCATTTCTTCCATCAACATCATTACAACCAAGTTTATAATCTACAAATTAATGACTTCCCAGATCATCTCCAAATTTTCAAACTAATTCATAGTTTTTCAGGAGTTACTAATCGAGGTAATTTACTTAATCAACTAATACTAATTTTGGAAAAAGATGCAATTTTTCAAGCCAGACTTGAGGAAAAATTTTCGCGATTGGGGAGGATTTTTTGGAAACTTGTCTCAATTCTAGGGAACATAAACTCACAGAAGAAAAAATAGGGGGAAGGCGATACTTTCCCCCTAAAGATTGGATAAAAGATCAATTAGACAGCAGCACGTTTATAAGCTTCGTCTAAGACTTCCGATAAAGTGGGGTGAGTGTGAACATTGAATGCTAAATTAGTTACAGACTCACGTTTTGCGATCGCGTTAGCTGCTTCTTGGATCAGATCGGAAGCATGAATCCCGATAATATGGACTCCTAGTAATTCCCCTGTATCCTTGCGATAAATGATTTTTGCCATACCGTCGGTTTCTCCTTCTGCTAAAGCTTTGGAGTTACCTTTGTAATAGGTTTTAGCAGTAGCAATCTTAAAGCCTTCTTTCTCTCCCAATTCCTTAGCTTGGGCTTCAGTTAAACCGACATAACTAATTTCAGGATGGGTAAAAGCTGCTGCGGGGATACAACGATAATCTATTTCTTTGCTTCTACCACAGATATTTTCTACTGCAACTACTCCTTGTCCTGATGCTGCATGAGCTAACATCATTTTACCAGTGGCATCTCCCACAGCCCAAAGATGGGGTACGGGTTTGCCATCTTTTAAAACTTGCATCTTATCGTTGACAGGAATAAAACCGCGCTTGTCTATTTCTACAGCAAGGGTTTCTAAACCGAGATTTTTGGTAGCGGGAATTCTACCAGTAGCAACCAAGCAAGCATCAACTTCTAAAACGTCTATGACTTCTTTGGTTTTAGCATCAGTTAATTCGATAGTTACTGGTGCGCCTGGGGTAACTTTGGTAGCAAATACCCCTGTATAGGTTTCAATGTCTCGTGGTGCAATAAGAGTACGTTGGGCAATTTTAGCAATTTCCGCATCAAAACCAGGCATTAACTTATCCAATGCCTCAATCATAGTTACTTCCGCACCCAAAGCCGTATAAACATCAGAAAATTCTAACCCGATATAACCACTACCAATAATTGCTACCCAGTCTGGTACGGATTCTAGTTTTACCGCATTATCGCTAGTAAAGACAGTTTTACCATCAACTTCGATTCCCCTTGGGACAAAAGGTACGGAACCAGGACATAACATAATATCCTTAGCGGTATAGGTTTTGTCTCCTCCTTCCCCAGAAACAGTTACTTTCTGTTTTCCTGAAACTTTTCCCCAACCCCGAATAATATCTACCTTGAGGCGTTTGAGAGAGTTAGTTAAATCCCCTTGTATCTTACTAACTAAATTATTAGCATGATTAGCAATGGTACTGCGATCATATTGTACACCCCCTACTTGAATTCCCAAAGATTCTAGATGATGAGCATCATTGAGTTCTCTAACTCTACCAGAAGCAGCTAGTAAAGCTTTAGAAGGGATACAACCGCGATTTACACAAGTACCTCCCATATCACCAGCTTCGATAATAGCTGTTTTCAAACCGCATTTTACAGCATGAAGTGCTGCACCATGTCCGCCGACTCCAGCACCAATAATAATTAAATCGTAATCAAACTGACTCATTATGTTTTACTTCTATAAATTTCCTGCAACCTTCCATTGTAAGGGTCACTTACCCCTTTATTAAAAACCTAACATTATCAGTAGATAGGAAAAGGAATAAAGCGATCAACTACTAACCATATGTGCATCCTAAAATTCTTGGGGAAAAGGGTATATTTTAGGGTTAGGACTAACCATGAGTATAAAGTATAGAATAAAGGGTCTATGGATTAGATAAAATTCTTGAACTGAAAATTATGAATGTTGCTACAGCCTCCAAAACTAAATATGAAGCTGTTATCGGATTGGAAACCCATTGCCAACTTAATACTAATACCAAAATATTTAGCAGTGAATCTACAAGCTTTGATGCTGATAATCCTAATAGTAATATCTCTCCCATTTGTTTAGGATATCCTGGAGTCCTTCCTGTATTGAATGAAAAAGTCTTGGAGTATGCGGTTAAGGCTTGTTTAGCGATTAATTGTAAAGTCGCTCCCTATAGTAAATTTGACCGTAAACAGTATTTTTATCCCGATTTACCGAAAAATTATCAAATTTCTCAATACGATCTCCCTATTGGGGAACATGGCTGGCTAGAAATCGAAATTGCTGAAAAACCTAATGCTGAACCTGTAAGGAAGAAAATCGGGATTACTCGTCTTCACATGGAAGAAGATGCAGGAAAATTGAATCATGGCGGTAGCGATCGCCTTGCTGGTTCGACTTATTCTTTGGTAGATTTTAATCGTGCAGGTGTACCTTTACTGGAAATTGTTTCTGAACCCGATCTCCGTTCAGGTAAAGAAGCAGCCGAATATGCTCAAGAATTACGGCGCATTATGCTGTACTTGGGTATTAGTGATGGAAAAATGCAAGAAGGTTCATTACGTTGTGATGTTAACATCTCTGTCCGCCCTGTAGGACAAAAAGAATTTGGTACTAAAGTGGAAATTAAAAATATGAATTCCTTTAGTGCTATCCAAAAGGCGATCGATTATGAGATAGAAAGACAAATCGAAGCAGTAGAAAACGATGAACCCATCTATCAAGAAACTCGTCTCTGGGAAGAAGGAAGCCAACGTACTATTAGTATGCGTTCCAAAGAAGGTTCTAGCGACTATCGCTATTTCCCTGAGCCAGATTTACCCCCGATTCAAGTTTCTAAAGAACAATTAGAAGTATGGAAAGCTGAATTACCAGAACTTCCCGCTCAAAAACGTCACCGCTATGAAGAAAAGTTGGGATTATCTGCTTATGATACCCGCATCTTAACCGATGACCGCGCTTTAGCAGAATATTTTGAAAATGCAATTTCAACTGGTGCAGACTCAAAACAAGTTACTAACTGGCTCATTGGAGATATTGCAGCTTACCTCAAGAATAATAACCTAAGTATTAATGAGATTGCTCTTCAGCCTGAAATCCTCGCAGAGTTAGTTAATCTTATTAAAGACGGTACAATTAGTGGCAAAATTGCTAAAGATATTCTTCCCGAACTTCTAGAAAAAGGTGGTTCAGCTAAAGAACTAGTAGAGAAAAAAGGCTTAATTCAAATTTCTGACACTGGTGAAATCGAAAAAATCATTGATCAAGTTTTGGCTGCTCATCCTGATGAGTTAGAAAAATTCCGCAATGGTAAAACTAAACTTAGAGGTTTCTTTGTCGGACAAGTAATGAAGCAAACTGGCGGAAAAGCCGATCCTAAATTGACCAATCAATTGTTAGGTAAAAAGTTACAAGGCTAATAAAATTTAGACCATATTGATGTAGGGGCAATTCACAACTTGTCCCTATAGTTTTTATCAAAATTGTAAATAGTTGTATCGAGCAATTCACAATTTATTTTTCTTTAAAAATCTCACATCTATTTGTTGCTAATCTTTGGCTTTTTAAATTAAATATTCAAAATATTGGTCATAAATTCATAATCTCTATTTTATAAAAAAGATATTATTTTCATATAGCAATTCTTCAATTCATGAGGTTCACAATCAATAGTTAATCAAAAATAGAGCGTTAATTACCTCGTAAATATGAAGAGAGCTGTAGTAGGAAATGATTTTATGATTCAATATGGTTCTTAATAAAAATTCTTTTCAAGATGTAACAAAAAATGCGGGGATTAATTGGTCGAGACAGCGTGGAGACGAAGCCTTTAGCCTAGCTTTTATTGACTATAACAATGATGGGTTGCTTGACCTTTGGCAAAGTGGACATGGCTACCTTGATTCCAATCAGCAAAACCCTAGAGGAAAATTCCCTTTTCTCTACATCAATAATGGAGATGGCACATTTACTAATTTATTTAGTGAAGACTGGCGGAGAGGCAGTTTTGGCGATACTCACGGCACTACTTGGATTGATTTTGACAACGATGGCGACCAAGATGTTTTTGTTTCAGGTGGCGGACAATTAGGCAATGGAGCAGGACAACCTAACTTATTTTTTGTGAATAATGGAGGCAGACTTCAAGAACAAGCTGTTGCTCGTAATCTAGAATATCGTATTGGTCGCAGTCGCTCTTCTATCTGGCTGGATGTCAATGGTGACGGTAGGCTAGATATGGTTCAATTTACAGCCCTAAGAAACGATGGACGGGGGGATACTGCTTATTTTGAGCAAAAACCAGATGGGACTTTTAAAGCTCCTGTTTCTCTGAATCTACGAGGTAGTTCTCGCTACGGTCAACTAGCTGACCTTAATGGAGACGGTAGTTTAGAATTAATCGTTCAGGGAACTTATAGATTCCCCTTGGGTGTCTTTGATACATCAAATAACAGTCTCAGAAATATCACCAATCAATTTAATTTTCCTCTAACATCGGAAACCCCTTTCGATCCTGCTCAAGACTTTTTCAATCGCACTTCTGCTAGAGATTCCATTATTGCTGATTTTGATAATGACGGCGATAATGATTTCTTTTTGACTCGTTCTGATGTTGCCTTGAGAAATAGTAGTCCTAGCGTGGTTCAGAGTGGCAATAAAATTATTGGTGCGGAATTACTCAATGAAGGACGAAAAATTGGTTTTAGCTTCAAGACTACAGGTAATATTGCTCTGGATATTTTTGATATGTTTGAGCGCGAGCCAGACTTAAATGCTTCACAAATTTTTATTGGTTCATCGGGACGCAACCCTACTAGAGCAGAATTAGCAGCTTTTTCTCGTAGCGATAGTCCTACTTCTGTAAATCTTTTGATCAATAATACTAATCGCCCCAGTTTAGTATTGTCTCCCAATAATTCTAGTGTCAGAGGTATTAAAGGCGATCGCTCTGCTAGAGGGATTTATATTGGCTACAATCAGAATACTAAAACTTGGCAAGTCCATTTATCTTCTAACCAGCGTGAAATTTTGCGGGCGGTAGTAGAATCCACTGCCAATATCAGCAATGTAACCCCTATTAACTTTCAAAACCCTAATCCCAATAGTCGAGCCTTAACGGATCAATTGTGGCTGAATAATTCTAATACAGGTAATTTTGTTAATAGAAGTGCTCCGGCGGGATTTAATATTCCTACTTTGTCTCAATCTGCTGTAGCTGGAGATTTTGACAACGATAAAGATATAGATATCTACATTGCTAATGGTTCTGCTACTGCTAATCAGCCCAACATTCTCTACGATAATCAGGGAGATGGAACGTTTAAAACAGTAGCTCAAGCTGGTGGCGCAGCAGGAAGACAGGTGGGACCCCAACGCCTAGACTTTAATGTGGGAGCCCGTTTAATTACAGGAGATTATGACGGGGACGGGTTTTTAGATATTTTTGCTGGCTCTACTATTGTTAAGTCACCCCGTAAAACCTATCTGGGTACTCCTGCTCAATTATTCCGTAATCAGGGTAATAGTAATAATTGGATTCAACTGGATTTAGATGGCACAGAATCCAACCGTGATGGGATTGGAGCACAGGTACGTTTAACTTCTGGAGGCTTGACTCAATTACGAGAGCAAAATGGTGGTATCCATGCTTTTGGACAAAATTCCCCTTGGCTACATTTTGGTTTGGGACAAGATAAGATCATCGACAAAATTGAAATTCGTTGGTCTTCTGGCAAGGTACAAACTCTCAGAAATGTAGCAGTAAACCAACTCTTAAAGATTCAGGAAGCAGGAAATACTACTCCTGTTACACCTCCCAATCCTAACCCTAATCCTGAACCAAACCCCAATCCTAACCCCGATTCTGATGATATTATTGGCACTGCTAATAATGATAATCTTCAAGGTACCAATAACAGCGATCGCATTTTAGGATTAGAGGGTAATGATACCCTAGCAGGAGGAAAAGGCAAGGATACTCTTAAGGGCGGTTCTAGAAACGACAGTTTATTGGGTGAAGATGATTTTGACCTATTGGAAGGAGAAGCGGGCAACGATACCCTAAATGGGGGGAATGGAGATGATACTCTCATTGGTGGAGAAGGAAATGATTCTCTGTTCGGTGATAGTGGCTCGGATTCTCTTACTGGTGGTAGTGGTGCAGATACTCTTATCGGTCATAGTGGAGCAGATACTCTTAATGGTGGTGCTGGAAAAGATACTCTCATCGGTGGTGCTGGTACCGATACTCTCATCGGTGGCGCAGAAAGCGATCTGTTCTATTACCCCACTCTCGATAGTACTAGTGATGTGATTCGGGATTTTGAAAGTACTGATTTTGTGATAGCTTCTGCTGCTGGTTTTGGTAGCGGATTGCAAACAGGTTTCTTAAAAGCTTCCCAGTTTACTGTAGGTTCTAGTGCTGGGGATTCCAGCGATCGCTTTATCTATAATAGGACTAGCGGTGAATTATTCTTTGATCCTGATGGTACTGGCTCAACTAATCAATCTCGTATTGCTACATTTACCAACAATCCTAACTTTTTAAGCGAGCAGAATATTTTTATTTCCGCTTAGGTTAGTTAGTTGTTAATAGGTTTTTCGTTCTTAAGAAGTAAGGAACAAGGAAATAACAATAATCCTCGTTCCTATTTCTTTAACTGACAAAATTCAATTCCCAACTAATCTTCTTCTAATAGCTCGGAAATAGAGAAAAATTGGTAACTGATAGTATTCTATAATCAACCATAATAGACAAAATAAATGAGCAATAAAGGTTAAAATCGTCCAAAATAAGGGTAACCAAGATAAAGGACTATCTGGTAGGGGTGGAAAAAGATAACTTCCTAAACCAATAATTGCTGTAGGTAAAATGATAAATGCGATCGCAGATATAGCATAACTCCATCCTAATTCTGCACTTTCTCGTTGAATTCCCTTCCAATTTTTCCCGTTCCAATACCAAGTCAAAGGCAGCTGACTATCTGCCATCTTAAGGAGTTGTTTCTCAAAGTTGGTGGTAAATATATGTTGACAGAAGTGACAAGCAAAGACTTCCATTAGTGGCATCGCTGTAATCCTACCATGACGGCATACGGGACAGGGATATTCTCCTTCAGTATAAAAGCGATCGCTGAGACTAATAGCTTCAGGCATAGGCTAGAGTAATTTGAGTATATAAGGGATCATTATAAATACAATTTTTCCTTGCCTAGTAGATTGCGCCATAGAAAGATATAAATAGCAAAATTTGTTTGCAATTAGTCAACTAAAGCAAGAAGTAATCATCTATCTAAAAAATAAAGTTCCCGTTTGCATTAAACCGACAATAAAACCTAAAATCCCCCCCAAATTAACAATGGCTTGTAACTCACTCTTAACAATACCTTGTATAGCTAATTCCAAATCTTGAGGAGAAGTTGCCATGACTCGATCTATAATTACTTGGTCAATAGATAGAATTGGGATCATCTGAGCTACTAACTTTTCTAAATCTCTTTCTAGATAGCGGTCTAAAATCAAAGCTAATTCTTGAGAAACTACTTGAAGTGAGCTATTTACCACCTCAGAAGACCGTAATCTTTTGAGTAAGATAGCAGCAAAGTTTTCCCATTCTAAAGAATCTCCTAAGTTTTGAATAAAATCCGATCCCCTATTTTGCACATAGTCGATTACTGCTTCTCTTGTAGTTTTACGTAACTGTCTCACTGTAGCTACTGGTAAATTTTGCAGAGACAAATTTTGTAGCCAATCTCGCAGACGGTTGCGAACTTCTAAAGAAAAAATTAATTCTTTTAATCTAGTATTAGTAATTTCAGGTTCATCAATACAAAAAGAACGAAGACGAATTAAACTATTACGAACCCCGAATAAATTAGCTACTACCCAATAAGTGCCACTGGTTTTTTCGCGGAAACCTTCATCAATAATTTGAATATTACGATCAGTTAGAAAATTAATCAGAATTCTCCGCATCACATCAGGAGGAATTATTAGCCCCAGTATCCAATCAGCAAGTTGTCTAGCTTGAGCTTCTGTTAACTGAAAATCCAATAAAATTTGGTCAAATATTTGGTTAAGTTGAGCTTCTAAAAAATCTTCTTTTCTCGATAAAACTTTTAAGAGACGAGGTAAAGACTGACTGAATAAATCTTGCAGAATATGGGCTACAATTTTTACGGTTTTTTGTTCTTTATCGGATTGTAGTTGTTCTAAGGCTAATTGAAGCAACCATAAGATACCAGACTCGACTCTTTCAATTTGTAACAATCTTTGAGCTAGTTTTTGTAGTTCGGTGGGAGTCAGTAAAGATCCCATAATAGTATCAGAAACTTTTTTTGCTAGCCGTTCTTGGTTACTAGGGATTAAGCCAGGAGTAAAAGGTAACTTCTTTTTACCTATATATATGGGATTATAGGGTCTAAACAGCATCTTGATGGCTATATCATTAGTGAAATAGCCAATTACGCTTCCAGCGATAGGGGGAACAAAAAATATCCAGAGATTTGCTAGTTCCAAGGCAGTAATTAACTTTAAGAGAATTTAGGGGCGATAAATATCCCAGGGAAACTTTTAATTTCACCCTTGAGATACATAAATACCCAAAACAATTATAAGGTTTAAAGAACAGAGAGTTATTTCTCCATCTCTTATTTGTCTAAAACTAACACTCCCATCATTCCACCAATCATGGGGTAATGATTCGCTTGTTTAAATCCTACTTCCGTTGCTAGTCTTACTTGTTCTTTACCTTGAGGGAATCTGGCTAAACTGGGGGCAAGATAAGCATATTCTTCTGTCATGTTGAATTCTCTTGCTGTAGGCACCACAATATTGTCTAAGTACCATTGCTGAAAAGTACGAATATAACTTGATTCAGGCAGATGAAAATCCAAAATGGCTGCTTTGGCACCAGGCTTTAAAACACGGTATAACTCTTTCAAAGCTAAAGGAATATTAGTAACATTTCTTAAGCCATAGCCCATGGTGGCACAGTCAAAATAATTATCAGCAAAAGGTAAGGCTAACGCATCTCCTTCGATCCACTTTAGGGGCAATTGTGGGTACTTACTTTGGTGCTTTTTGGCTGCGATCGCAAGTTGCTGACTGGAAAAATCTAACCCTATAACTTTTCCTTTTACTCCGACCTTTTTTGCCAGAATAAAGGCTAAATCACCACTACCGCAGCAAATATCTAAAGTAGTATCTCCAGGATTAGGATTGCTCCATTTTACTGCCATTAATTTCCAGATACGGTGTTGACCAAAACTTAGGCGATCGTTTAATTGGTCGTATTCAGGAGCAATACAATCAAAAATTTTCTGAATATGCGATGACGAAGTTAAAGTTTTTTGATTCATTGGTTGCGATTAAATAAATATTTTTAGGATTAATCAGCTCTATTCATTATTGCAGTCAAAAAATAGATGGCTTTACTTAAACTTTTATAAAACATTATATATTTAATTCGATACTTTTACGAAACAAAATATTTATACAATCATCACAAAAACCTATTGATAATCTTCAAAGGGATAGCTTATTATCTAAGTAATATTAATGATATTTTTTGTCTTACATATTTTGTATCAAGTAATTAGATTTAAATCTACAATTTTTGAAGTTTAATATTTTACTTGAATATTTTTACCTTTTAAAACTAAACAATATAATGAAACCAGGTATTTTTATCGGAAAATTAGCCGAGCAATTCGGCATTTCCACTCAAGCAATTAGATATTATGAACGAATAGGACTTTTACCACCACCAAATCGAAACGAAAAAGGCTATAGAATTTATTCTCAGGAAGCTGTTCAAAGATTATTTTTTATTCGTACTGCTCAAAATTTTGGTTTGTCTTTACAAGAAATAAAAGAACTAATACAACTGGATTTGGGCGATAATTTAGCAGCTTATCAAGGATTTAGAAATATGCTGCAAAACCATCTAAATGAAATAGAAGATAAAATCAATAAATTGAGTAAAGATCGTCAATCTTTGAGTCTGAAGCTCGATCAGTTAAATAATTTAGTTCCTGAACCAGATCAAAGATCTAGTACAGATACTTATAGTGGTTCTTTATTAGAACTAATGCAAGAAATTGAGTCTCTATGTGCTGCTTCTGAAGATATGAATAAGATTCATCAAGGGGATGAATTACTAGAAATGTATAACAATGGACAACGGAATTTTCAGGGTATAGAACTGATTGGAGCTAAACTTAATGGGGCTATTTTAAACGGTGCTGACCT
>JASJDF010000046.1 GCA_030065715.1 Xenococcaceae cyanobacterium MO_188.B19
CGAAGATACGGCAGTGCCACCAGTTAACTTACCTGCCTACATTCAAGAATTTAAAGCGTTACTTAATGACTATAATCTTGACTATGCCATGTTTGGTCATGTGGATGTGGGTTGTCTTCATGTACGTCCAGCGTTGAATTTACAAGTTCCTCAAGATGAAGCTTTAATTCGTACCATTTCAGATCGGGTTGTCGCTTTAGTACGCAAATATGGTGGAGTAATGTGGGCTGAACACGGTAGGGGTTTTCGCAGTGAATATACTCCACTATTTTTTGGGGAAGAACTTTATCAAGATCTACGCAAAATCAAGGCAGTCTTCGATCCCCACAATCGTTTGAACCCAGGTAAAATTGTCACTCCTTTTGGTAGTGAGGAGGAGGTTGTTAAGATTGAAGCACCCTTGAGAGGACATTTTGATCGCCAAGTCCCAAGAGATATGCAAACAGACTATGAAGTCGCTTTTAGTTGTAATGGTAATGGAGCTTGTTTCAATGTGAACCCAGACTATGTGATGTGTCCTTCCTATAAAGGTAGCTTGGAACGCATCCATTCTCCTAAAGGACGCGCTAGCCTGTTGAGGGAATGGTTGCGTCAACTTGCTCTTAACCAAGAGGGAAATTTAGACAAATCTGCAAATATCCTCGTCAAATTCTGGAACACCTTCACCAAATCAATTGGACAATACGATTACTCCCACGAAGTCTACGACGGTTTACATGGCTGCCTCTCTTGTAAAGCCTGTGCTAACCAATGTCCTATCCATGTTGATATTCCCAGCCTTAAGTCTAAATTTTTGCAGCGTTACTACACTCGTTATTTGCGATCGCCCAGAGATTATTTAATGGGTCATATTGAATTTCTGACTCAATGGCAAGGTAAGTTTCCCCGCATAACTAACCTAATGATGCAAAATTTTCTTGCCAAAGAAATACTCCGTACTGGGTTAGGTATTGTTGCTTCTCAGCCAGTAAGTGAAATAACCTTAGCCAACGCTTTACAATCTAGAAATGTATCTTTCTGCGATATTAATTGCTTGAAAAAAGCTGACCCTAGCAATAGCGTCATTTTACTTCCAGATCTATTTACCAGTGCTTATGAAACACCATTAGTATTAGCTACTTACGATTTATTTACTCAACTAGGATTGCAAGTATACGTCTTACCACCTTTGGCAAACGGTAAACCGCTTCATGTACTGGGATTCTTAGAGAAGTTTGAAAAAATAGCTCACCAAAATATTGCTTATCTCGATGCACTTCAGCAATTTGACATTCCCATAGTAGGGATTGATCCCAGTATGGTGCTTACCTATCGCGATGAATATGCCAGTTTCGACGGAGGATCTAGCCTCAAGATTCAATTACTCCAAGAATTTCTGGTAGAACAAGGTGCTCGCTTGACCCAATTACAACATCATAACTCCTACACTCTATTAGGACACTGTAGTGAAAAAACTCTAGCACCAGCTGCTCAACAACAATGGCAACAAGTATTTCAAGCAGTAGGTTTACAACTCAATATTCTGGCAACTGGTTGCTGTGGTATGGCAGGCATGTATGGCTATCAAGCCGAACATTTAGCAACATCAAGAGAGATATATCGGCTTAGTTGGGAACAACATTTACCAACAGACTCTCAAGCTCAATCTTATTACTTAGCTACAGGCTTTTCTTGTCGCGCCCAGGTGCAAAGGTTTGCAGGCTGGATTCCACTCCATCCTCTACAAGTTTTACAGAAAGAGTTAAGAGTTAGTAGATAATAAGCTCATTGCGAGCAAAAGTCCCATGATTTTAAAGAGTACTTCCAAGATATTGTTCGAGAGCTTCGTTAACCAGCTTATTTAAGTTAATGCCCTTTTGTTTGGCTGCGATCGCTACTCATTGAGTACAATATAGTCTAACCAGGTCAAACCATATATTTTCCAGCAAACCATGAAAATATATTCTGTCACCCTAAATTCAGCCAACCTGCTGAATTTAGGTTTAATCTCTCTTTGGGAAATTAGCATTAAACAGAATGATGGTTTATCGTACATCAAACAAACCAGATATCCACAGTTGCGTTTGGCATTCTTTACTTGGCATAATCGCGTGGAAGCACAGGAGGCAGGACATACTTTAGAGGAATTAGAAGCAGTCTATTTTAGTTCCCAATTTGATCGCACCAAATTCTTCCAAGGCGGTAGAGAAATCCTGAAAGCGATCGCAGTTTTTTGGAACGGCTTAAATAGCGATCGTCTCACAAACATTTATCTCTAAGGGGTTCACAATAATCTCATAAAGTAGCAGATGATACATACTAATTATCAAACATAAATACAATTTAGTTAATTTATGTAAACAAATAAATACGAAATTGCTAAGATGTGCATAATACTCAAACTGCTCCTCTAAAGTAAATTTAACTGTGGTTAGCAACGTTGACCTAATATCCCAATAATTAAGCTAATGGTAAATTCAATCAAAAAAATTAGTAAAACAGAAGAGTTAGATGTTTCTTGTTGGGTTAAAACTCGCAACTCAATGTCTTCAAACGCGACTTTTTTACTCTGGACTGGTTCTCTCTACGCTTTTGTCCCCAATGAAAAAAGAAAACACCTGTTTAAAATTGTCGGTATGAGTGTCAGTCGCTGTTTGCCCAATGAAGATAATAGTTGGGATTTTACATCGAGAGAATTGACTTACTACCTCGACCCAAAGACAGAACAAGTAATTCATAAATGGCATAATCCCTGGACGGCAGAAACTGTGCCTGTAGTTCATGTGGCTAATAATCCCGTTCAAGGTTTGTTTAAAGGCAATTTTCCCGCACAAGTAAATGGGGAGACTACGACCTTTGTTTTCGATCTATTTACCAACTATCCCAATCCTTTAGCAGGAGACCCCAGATTTGTTGAGTACAGTCCTCAGCCAACTTATCAAGCCACTGAATTATTCAAGTTAACTGTACCAACATCAGAACTGCACGACCCGAAAATTCCCGAAGTCTCTCAAGTAATTTTAAGCTGGGATCGTATTGGTCCTTGGCTACCATGGATGAAAATGGGAGATAAACCTGGGCAACTAATTTATAGTGCTCAAGGCTATAAAGTAAACAACTTTAGCGAATTACCTGAGTGGCTACAAGCGGAAATTAACAACCGCATTCCCTTATATAAAGATGCTCCTGCGAAGAGATTAGAGACAGAAAACATCACGTCTTGGAAATATTTCAAGCAAAACTTTGCCGATTATCTAGCTGGAGCGAGATTTCCTTTGCCAACTGAAGAGTAATTCGATAGCAAGGCAATATTAATTGCTAGATTGCTAAGAACTTCCTAAAGCTTTGTCCCACTCCAACTGATGCGCTAAACCGTATTTGATAAAATCTGCTTCTTTTGCGCGATCGCTTTTGCCAAAAACCCCCAAGCTATAGGGATTTTCTGCCATTCTTTGCGTGACTAGCTCTTGCTCGAATTGAATGACTTCCTCTCTAGGCTTGTCAGTTTTAAAGAAGTCCACAATCAAGACAGTTCGGTCAAAATCAGTGTAATTGTGAGGGCAGTGGGGATAACTGTGATCGAGAATCATAAATTCTCCTTCCTCCCAGTAAAGCTTATCGTGGCAGATTTTCATCGCTACATCCCCTTCTGGCACGATTAATCCTAAATAGCCCCGATTCATGTGGGGATTATAGTTTACATGGAGCTTAATATCTAAACCTGGATGAAAGGTACCGAAATAAACATTCCTAATTAAATTATCGTTGCTTAAGTTAACTTCGGAGATAACGTTAGATAATATGGGGAAATACTTTTCTCTTAATGCCAGTACCTTGGCTGCTGCTTCATCGGTATCGCGATCGGAATAAGTTATTTGATATTCTTTGATATATGCTTCGATAAATTTACCTTGGAATAGCACCCCAAAGGCACTATATTTCTTTTCCCCTTTCGTTTTAATGGTTTTAGTTTTAGGTCCCATCACCTCATAGGCGAGGCTTAATTCCTCTGGAGATGCCTGGTTCATGAAGTTAGTAAATTCATCACGAATTTCTTGCCAGTAATCTTGAAAAACTTGAAGAAAAGGGAATTGTTGAGGGTTTAAATGATATTCGGTATAGGTTTCCATTATCTTTGCCTCGATTTAAAAGTTGTCGAGCGTAGGTTGGGAATAATTTTTTAAGCGTTCGGCAGGGGAAAAACTGCTACGTCTATCATAACGATTGATTCATTCGTAGGATTTTCATCTCAATTTCAAATAAAATCACGACATCTAGCTTACATAAAGCTGGCCTCATGGGTAGGACTCTGCTCTGGAGCGATCGCATATTAGAAAGGCGATCGCCTTGCCCCCAAAAGCCATCATATTTAATTACTTCAATATCTCCTAAAACTTTAGTTTGACAAGCTAAACGGCGATTTTTGCTGGGAGAATGGGGAGGTAGCGATCGCCGTCCTCGGTCTTTCCAGTTGGCAGGGGAAACATTGCCCTTGATTTCTACAGCACAAGTACCACAGCTACCAATTCCCCTACAGTTAATATATTTGGCATTACCGTTATACAAATCGAGCTTATTTTCTAGTAGAACCTTACGGAGATTCGCACCTTCGGTGCAAGTTATGGTTTTTCCCTGAAATTTTATTGTTGGCATTGTAAATAGTCTATTATTACGTATTTTTAGAAATCTTATTCCCAGAAAATTTCTGTCCTAACTGTTCTCGTTGGTTGATTAAATAAATACTGATTAAAGTCAGGCAAACTCCCAGAGATTGTAGAGGGCTAAGTATTTCTGAGAGAATTAAATTACCAAATAAGAGGGCAAATACAGGGGTGAGAAAAGTTAAAGCACTCAAGCTAGTCAAATTCCCTTTGGCAGCAAGATAGAAAAATATGCCATACGCGATCGCGCTACCGAAAATAGTAGCATAAGCTAAAGCTAACCAGCCTGAAAGGTCAATATTGATCCATTGTTCCGATTCCTGCCACCAGGAAATCATAAATAGGGGAATTCCCCCTAAAATCATGTGCCAACCTGTAGCAACTACAGGATCGCAATGGCGGGAAACATAGGGAATTAAGATTGTTCCTACCGCCATAGAGAAGGAAGCTAACAACATTAACCATTCCCCATTATCAAATAAACTGAGCAAGTCAAAATTAACTGCTGTCCAGTCTCCTTGGAAAATACTATAAATCCATTGATCAGGTAAGCCAATCAAACTAATGCCTAAAATACCGATAGTTAAGCCTAAAAAGCCAAAAATACCAATTACTTCCCCAAATAGCCAACTAGACATCAAGGCTACTGCTAGTGGTTGAGAATCAATCATCACTGAACCCAATCCTGCATCAGTACGCACCAATCCTGCTGCTAGAAACCCCTGAAACATTGCTCCGTCTACTAGGGCAAATAACATAATCCACAGCCAAGCTTTTGCCGTTTGAGGTTGGGGCAATTTTAAAATACTAGCCGTTATCAGGACTAAAATTCCCGCAGGTACTAAGCGTATTCCTGCCATAAAAAAAGGAGTTGTATAGGGAATAACCCCTTTCATGGCTACCATCGCAGTACCCCACAAAAAAAAGGGCGCAATTAATATTAGAGCTGTTATAGGTAAGGTAATTTTTTTAGAACTTAGTTCCATGTAGTTTGGGTTATGACAGTATGAGTTAACTTCAACACAATGATTGAATAAGGGGAGGCAACTTAGCGGATGCAAAGGGACTCCCTTATCGTTAATTTTAATCAAATTTGTACTTTTGTTAACTTAATTAATTCACAGATTTGATAACTTACTTAAGTTTTGACTCACGATCAGGCAAACTAGAGGGGAGAAGATTAACATTAAAGTTAGCCTTCCTATCCCGTTTATCGTTCTATCTTTAAATAAATCTGTCTGTTAATGATCTGGCCCTTTAGAAAAAAAACCCGAAAACAAATAGCAAGAATTGAGATTACAGGCGCGATCGCATCTGAGACTCGTAAGCGTGTTTTAAAAGCTCTAAAAACTGTTGAAGAAAAAAAATTCCCCGCACTCTTATTACGGATTGACTCTCCTGGGGGTACGGTAGGAGATTCTCAGGAAATCTATTCAGCACTCCAAAAACTACAAGAAGAAAAAGATATTAAGGTTGTAGCTAGTTTTGGTAATATTTCTGCCTCTGGAGGAGTATATATCGGTGTAGGAGCTAAAAATATAGTAGCCAACCCAGGAACCATTACTGGTAGTATTGGGGTAATTCTTAGAGGTAATAATCTAGAAAGATTACTTGATAAAATTGGTGTTTCTTTCCAAACTATCAAATCTGGTCCCTATAAAGATATTCTGTCTTTCGATCGACAATTAACCTCAGAAGAAGAACAAATCTTACAAGATCTAATAGATACTAGTTACGACCAGTTTGTTAAAACTGTAGCAGAAGGGCGCAATCTAGATGTAGAAACGGTTAAAACTTTCGCTGATGGACGCATCTTTACAGGAGAACAAGCTCTTGAGCTGGGAGTAGTAGATCGTCTGGGTACAGAAGAAGATGCTCGTCGTTGGGCTGCAGAGTTAGCTGGACTCGATATCGAAAAAACAGAATGTTTCACTATCGAAGAGCCAAAATCTTTCGTAAATCGTATCTTACCAGGAAGAAGCCAAACAAAATCAAGTATCCGTGCCAGTATAGATTGGGTAGAATTTGAACTAGCAACTTCTGGTCAACCCCTCTGGTTATACAGACCTTAAGCAGTATAGTTAGCAAGATTTAGTGGAGGAAAAATTGTGGAGTGGAAAGTACGAGGAATTAGAGGAGCAACTACTGTTGAGGAAAACAGTGTTGAGGCGATCAAGGATGCAGTGACAGAGTTACTTGATGAAATTGAAAATCATAATCAATTCAACTCTGAAGATATAATTTGTGTCTTTTTCACAGTTACTTCTGATTTAAACTCCATTTTTCCTGCTGCGATCGCTCGTCATCGTCCTGGCTGGGATAAAGTACCTCTACTAGACTTGCAACAAATGTATGTCTCTGGAAGCTTAGACCATTGTATTAGAGTTCTAATTCAAGTAAATACCCTTAAGCCTCAATCGGGGATTGTTCATTGCTATTTGCGGAATGCTACAAAATTACGCCCCGATTTGAGCTTAAAAGGATGTTTATAATAATTGGATTAGCTGCGTGAATACTGGTCAAACTTGACTTTATATATTATTTATGCTATCGCAGTATATATTGTTTATTAATAACTGTATGTTACCCGTTAAAGAGATTGAGCAAGGAATAGACTCAATCCGTAAAACTGGAGCAAAAGACTTTTCTAATTTGATGCCTCGTCCTGGTTGGAAAGATTACGGGTTCAATTGGCAATAATTATTTTGGGAAATTTTTGTCTTAACAATTTATATTCGTGTTCTCTCAGATAAAAAGAATTAAGTCTTGTCTTAACTAAGATAGAACCGACAAAAGTTTCTTTACTTACCCCAAAATTTTTAAACGGTTGAATAGTCAATTATCTTTCATTCTTTCTCAACACAATCCACTTTGTAACTAAATAAGGAGAGGCTGCAAATCACTCTTTAGCAGTGAAAAACAGCAGTTTTTATGAGTAGTATCGAATCATGGAATGCTCAGAAAATATTAGAACAATATCATCAAGGCGATCGCAATTTCATCAAGATTGAATTAAATCAAGCTGATTTTCAGAAAAGCAATCTCAATGGCATTAATTTAAACCAGGCTCAGTTGATCGAAGTGAATCTACAGCAAGCCCAGTTAATTAACGCCAATTTTACCAAAGCCAATTTATACCAAGGAAAAATAGACCAAGCAAAATTAGTACTAGCTAATTTTGCTCAGAGTAATTTAAGCCAAACTTCTTGGGTAGAAGCTGATTTAACTGGTGCAAATTTCAGTGGAGCAATGATGAATCGGGCGAATTTAGCTGAGGCTGTAATGATTCAGTGCAATTTAGTCCATGCTCAACTTCAATATAGTAATTGCCTGAAAACCAATTTTACTGGTGCCAGTCTTACAGGCGCAGATTTAACCAATGCTAATTGCCAATCAGCAATCTTGACCAAGACAATTTTAACTAATGCTAATCTGACTAAAATTAACTTAAAAAAAGCTAGTTTAATCCAAGCTTATTTACACAGTAGTAATCTTCAACAAGCTAATTTAGAAGGTGCAGATTTACGCTTTGCCGATGTAAGAAATGCCGATTTTAGTGGTGCCAACCTCAGCTATGCCAACCTAGAAAATGCCAATCTAACTGGAGCTAACTTGACTGGTGCCAATCTCAGCTATGGGAATCTGACTGAAGCTAACTTGACTGGTGCCAATCTACAACAAGTAATTCTTCACGAAACCAACTTAACAGCAACTAATTTACTCAATGCCAACTTAGGTCAAGCAGACTTATCTCAAGCGATTCTGACTCAAGCAGGGCTTTTGTTTACCAATCTCACAGATGCCAACTTAACGGGTGCAGATTTATCCCAAGCCAACCTGATTGGTGCAGATTTATCGGGTACTAACTTAGGGCAAGTTTCTTGGTCAAAAACAATTATGCCCAATGGAAAAACCAGGAAATAAATAGTCAAATCCTTGCTATATTGCTATATTGGATGATGATAAACAAAAATCAACAAATTACTCTGACAAAAAGCTAATTATGGCTGTTGAGAAGAATTTGTCCCTATGTTATATCTAAAAAGCTCGATTAAATTGTTTCTAAGGAGTAAATCGAACGAATGGAAAAAATGGGAACTCACCTGGTTGTAGACGCATGGCAGGCACCAGCAGAGCTACTCAACGATCCCGAACAAATCCGCGCTGCGATGATAGAAGCGATCGCTGCTGGAGAGGCTACTCTCATAGACTTATGTGTACACCAGTTTAGTCCTCACGGAGTTACCGCTACAGCTACCCTAGCAGAATCTCATATTGCCATTCACACTTGGCCCGAATACGGCTACTTTGCAGCAGACTTATTTTTCTGTGGCAAAGGCAAACCCAAAGTAGCAATGAAAGTTTTACAAACAGCTTTACAAGCTAAAGAAGTCAAAATGCACGAAATGGATCGGGGTTTTCCTACAGCAAGTATGAAGCAAAGATTAGAAGCCTCTATGTATAAGTAAAATAAAACTGATACAACCAACGTGCTATTCAGTTTTGATTGAATTTAATCCTATGGTTAATTTCAAAGCGATCTTCTTAATTCTAATCAGCTTACTACCTTCGTTAGTGTATCTAATGTAATGTTATATCGTAAGCTCAAACAGCAATGGGAAAGTAGACTAGAACCATTGGTAACAAGTTTGGGTACTGCAAAGACTGCTTTTTATACTTGCTTTTGAAACGAGGATAGCTTCCTCGTTTTTCAAAAAAGTTCTTAAAAGCAGTGCCAAGATTAATTACTGAAGATTGAAGACACTGAGAGTAGGTTTCTTTTAACCATTCGGTTTCTTCTTGTTTCTTTAGTTTTGGTATCCAGGCTTTCATAGTAATAGCAGATATACCCTTACCAGTTTCTTTGTAGATACGATTATTCTCAGCAAGACAATAATTCCACACATAACGGCAACTCCCAAAAGCTTGAGCCAATGAGAATTTTTGTTCTGGTGTTGGGTATAATCTGATCTTTACTACGTTTCTCATGCCAGATATATTAACACCTATTGTTTTGCTGTTAAAATATCTTGTGCCGTTAAACCTTGACTGGCATTCATGCCATAGTTCGCCTATCGGCAGAACGCTGGGCTTCTGCCAGATCAGCTAAAATCCAAAAGCCATGGCACTAACGGCTAAATTACCTAAGAAGCTTTGTAATAGTTGCAATGCCAAAATAGCCAGAATAGCAGAAAAATCAATTCCGCCTAATGGTGGGATAATTGAGCGAAAAATATTCAGATAGGGGTCAGTAATGGGGCTAAGTAAAGAAATAATGTTAAAAGCCCATTCTTGCCCTTGGAACCAAGATAAAAGAATTCTTACAATTAGTATATAGCCGTAATACACTAAAAATGTATATAAGCTACTAAATATTAATTCCATAAATCAATAAATCTCCAAACTAGATTATATATACGAGCATTATTTTAACTGTACAACAACTAGAATCAACTTAGTTTCTTTGAGCTTCGATCTGTCTGACTACGGTTAAAGCGGAATAGCTTACTCCTGCTGTACCTTCCCCAGGATGGGTGGAGTCTCCTACTAGCCATAAGCTCTTAATTGGGGTGCGATTGGCAATTCCAAAAGGACCAAAAGTACTGATTCTTTGACCCACACCACCCACAATGCCTTTTTCTCTGGCGGTGTATTTGGCAAAAGTTCGCGGGGTCGCCGTTTCTTGGTGAATTATGGTGTCAGAATTAAGGTTAAAATAGGTTCCTAGCTTTGCGATCGCTTCTTGAGTATATTGTTGTTTGAGGATATCATAACTCTTTGCTGTACCTTTCCACCACATTCCCACATCGGTAAAAGAAGAGGCAATAATAGTCGCTTTTCCTGTGGGTGCTCGTCCATCATCAGGTTTGCTAACGGAAACAAATAAAGAGTTATTTTCCCCAATTATTCCCTCATAATCATAGAGAAATTGTAAATGAGGTGGACAATCATCAGGAATGGCTTCTTGGGTTACTCCCAGATAAACCACAAATGCACCAGAAGCTTCAGGCAATTTATTGATCCGCTGTTGATATCCTTGCCAACTAGAAGCATTAGATTGAGATAGCTTAACTAAATTTTGTACTGTGACATTAGCAACTACTTCCTCCGCTGCTTCTATATGGGTTTCTCCAGTCTTCTGATTGCAGACTCTAACTCCTGTTACCTTGCCATTTTGACTCTTTATTTCCTCTACAGTGTGGCGCATATAAAGTTTACCACCGTATTTTTCTAATCCTGCTACCAAGCGATCGCTTAATACTTGCATACTTCCTTCTAAGTGAAACAAACCTTGAGGTGCTTGAGATACAGCTAAAGCAGTGGCAGCATAGAGTAGAGCAGTATTGTCTGCATCTACTTGG
Organism: Xenococcaceae cyanobacterium MO_188.B19; assembly: GCA_030065715.1. Taxonomy (GTDB): domain Bacteria; phylum Cyanobacteriota; class Cyanobacteriia; order Cyanobacteriales; family Xenococcaceae; genus JASJCP01. The sequence goes on from JASJDF010000046.1 coordinate 11,003, forward strand.
GAATAGAGTTTAAGCTGCATATCCAAAAAGGTTTTGAGCCGTTTATCTCCTCCTAAGCCATAGAGTCTTAAAGCATCACCTACTGTCATCAGGGTAAAGGGTACAGTAATTAAAGTATCCAGTCTCACAGCAGATAGAAGTTGCCAACAATCCCATAAATTGCGGGGCGGTAATACAGGATCGCGAGATTGAAACTGCCAACTAGCAGTAAATAGTTTGTTCAATAAATTCCAAAAGGGTTCGCTTCCAGGAAACTGTCTTTGTCTTTCTTCTTGCCATTTTTTGCGATCGCGCCATACTCGAATTGGCTCAGTTTCTCCTGGTAAAAACACTGCACAAGCAGGATCACAATAGGTGGTAGGAGGTAAATCAATTCCTAACTCAGAAAAGATGCGATGATGAATTCCACCAGGCTCTAAACCAGCTACCTGAGTTGCTCCTACATCAAAAGTAAAACCCCTCCGCTTAAAAGTGGAAGCACATCCCCCTGGTACAATTCCTTGGTCATAAATCACCACTTCATAACCATGTTTAGCCAATAAAGCTCCAGCGGTTAAGCCTCCAATTCCTGCACCCACTACTACTACACGGGATTTTTTTGCTAGGGATGTCACCATTGATATAGTCTTTTTTTTACATTTCTTAATATATTTAATATTTTACTAGGTTAATTGATAACTAGGTAGAGTCAACCTGTGACACAAATCACATTCACCTAGGAACTATAGTTTTATTCTTAACATATTACATACTGTGTTAATAAAACTTTAATAAACTATTATGAAGCACGAACAAAGAAATATTAAACATACTTATAGTAAGGAAATCCGTTCAATGTTTACTAAAATAATTTGCGACATTGAATCCCTACAACAGAAAATAATTGCCTCTACCCAGTATCAACCCAAAGCTTAAATGAAGGGTAATATCATTTCCCTTTAAGTTTGCTACAGATGATTGATGATGAGTAGACAAGGGAGACAAGGGGGACAAGGGGGATTAATATGCAGCATATCTAAAGTGATTTGATATAAAAAAGTCCCTGTAGTGATTGAACTTTAGGGACTTAATCTCATAAAAATATTAAGAGTTTAAATTGTTTATTGCCATTTAGCAGCAATGATTTCTGCTAAGTCAACAACTCTTTGAGAATAGCCCCACTCGTTGTCATACCAAGCAACGACTTTAACCATATCCCCATCCATAACAAGGGTTAACTGTCCGTCTATAGTAGAAGAAACGTCAGTACCACGGAAATCAGAAGATACTAGAGGTAGGTCAGTATAACCAAGAATACCTTTAAGTTCGCCTTCAGCAGCAGCTTTGAGGGCACCATTAACCTCTTCTGCAATAGTTTTTTTCTCAACTTGAGCCACTAAGTCAACCACAGAAACATTAGGGGTAGGAACACGCATCGCAATTCCGTTGAGTTTTCCTTTCAATTCAGGAAGTACTAACGCCACAGCTTTAGCTGCACCTGTAGAAGTTGGAACAATATTGATGGCTGCTGCTCTAGCTCTTCTCAAGTCACGGTGACTAGCATCCAAAATTCTTTGGTCACCAGTGTAACTGTGAGTGGTGGTCATTGTGCCTTTGATGATGCCAAATTTTTCATGAATTACTTTGACTATAGGGGCTAAACAGTTAGTAGTACAACTAGCGTTACTGATGATGTTGTACTCACCATCTTTATATTGTTTGTCGTTAACTCCAACTACATAAGTACCAATATGACCACCTTTTCCTGGAGCAGTAATTAAGACTTTTTTGGCTCCTGCTTGGATGTGTTTAGATGCGCCCTCTTCAGTTACAAATACCCCAGTAGATTCGATAATCAAATCGATATCCCACTCTTTCCAGGGCAAGTTTAGAGGATTACGGTCTGATACACACTTGATTGTTTTACCATTGACAGTCAAGGAGTTAGTATCAGCTGTGATATCAGCATCTAAAATACCCAACATGGAGTCATGTTTTAGCAAGTGAGCGTTAGTTTTGGGATCGGAAGTATCGTTGATCCCTACTACTTCGAGATTGCTGTTTTCTCTACCCACCCAGCATCTTAAAAAATTACGTCCAATACGTCCAAACCCGTTAATTGCAACTCTAACCACTGATTCTTGCCCTCTATAATTTATTTAGGTGAATAGATTAAATGATTCTTAATAAGAATAATCATATCGTAAAGTCTGAACAATTTAATACAGCAAAAATATTGATTTTTACAAAGTCCGAGGAAGCCCCGTCGTAAAAAGGCTTGGTCTCTCTGACAGCATTTTATATGGGTTACTTCTAAGTTAGAAGGATCTTACAGCTAGATTATGTTGAAATTTGATCAACAAGTTAAGGATAAATATGCTCTAGTTCGTGTACTATTTAAGGCAACTTAGACCCCTTAAATTTACTCCGAAGCGGAGTAGATTAATTAATCCATAACATTAGAGAGAATATTTAAGAAATAGTAACCGAGTTTATGAGTAACAAAGTATCAGTTGGCATTATCGGCGCATCAGGTTACGGGGGAGTTCAATTAGTTAGATTATTATTAGAACATCCTGAGTTAGAGATTGCTTATCTAGGAGGGGATAGCAGTGCGGGGAAACAATTTGCTTCTTTATATCCTCACCTATTCCATCGAGTTCCGTTGAATATTGAGAGCATTGATTTAGATGAGATTGCTTCCCGTTGTGAGGTAGTATTTCTGGGGTTACCCAATGGACTTGCTTGTGACATCGCACCCAAATTGATCGAACAAGGGTGTAAAGTTTTAGACTTATCTGCGGATTATCGTTTTGAAGATTTATCCACTTACACTGCTTGGTATAAAAAAGAACGAACTGATAATGCGATCGCATCTCAAGCGGTTTATGGATTACCAGAACTCTACCGAGATCAAATAAGTAATTCCCAGTTAATCGGATGTCCTGGGTGCTATCCTACCGCTAGCCTATTGGCATTATCTCCCCTACTCAAACAAGGCTTAATTCTCCCTGAGACAGCAATTATCGATGCCAAATCTGGTACTTCTGGTGGTGGTCGTCAAGCTAAAACTAATTTATTGTTAGCAGAAGCAGATAACTCTTTGGGGGCTTATGGAGTAGCTAATCATCGTCATACTCCTGAAATAGAGCAAATTTGTAGTAATTTAGCTCGTCAAGAAGTTAAAGTACAGTTTACACCCCATCTGATCCCTATGGTGCGGGGTATTTTAGCTACAGTTTATGCCACTCTGCGGGATCCTGGTTTAGTTAGAGAAGACCTGATTACTATTTATAATGCTTTCTATCGCTCATTTCCCTGTGTTAATGTTCTACCTACGGGAATTTATCCCCAAACTAAGTGGGCTTATGGAACTAATCTTTGTTATATCGGAGTCGAAGTTGATCCCCGCACTGGCAGAGTAATTGTGATGTCTGCGATTGATAATCTGATGAAAGGTCAAGCTAGTCAAGCTTTGCAATGCTTGAATTTGATGATGGGTTGGGAAGAAACTTTAGGACTACCGATGCTCAGTTTTTATCCTTAACCTAGTTTGAGGCGGAGAGTGCTAAGTAGGGAGGGAAAGATTAACTACTAAGGCTTTATAAATTATTTTGCCTACCCAGTTATACCAGTGCTCTAAATATTGACTACAGATGTTTGATACGAAGACAAGGAAGACAAGGAAGAAATTTATTTGTAGTCCTCTTTTTTAGAATTGGTATTAGATCCAAGAAGGAATATTAAGTCGATGAAAATTTTTCAAGCTGCTTCATTTTGGTGGTTCAGTTTTACAGTAATGTTTTTTCTAGCTCTGGATTTTTGGTCTTGGGAACAACCAGTTAACTTATCTTGGTTGAATCTTCCATCCTGGGTATTTTATTTTGTTGGACTACAAACTATATTGGCATTGGCTCTAATTCTCTGGGCTAGAAAGTTCTGGTCACCGTTACTCCGCCGTCAAACGACGCAGCCTGCGGTGACCGGTGTTCCCCGGTCAACACCACAAGACGAGACAGAAAGAAGATGAATCTGGAATGGCTGCTGCCCTATATCACTTTAGGGGTCTATTTACTCTTTACTTTTTGGGTGGGACTGATTGGTTATAAAAGTCAAAAAAATACGGCAGAAGACTATTTTTTGGCTAATCGGAGTCTTGGGGCAATTGTGTTGTTTTTTACATTAAGTGCAACCAACTTTAGTGCTTTCTTTTTTCTCGGATTTGCAGGTTCTGGTTATCGTATTGGAATTAGTTACTATCCGATGATGGCTTGGGGAACGGGATTTGCAGCTTTGACTTTTTACTATATAGGAGAGCGAGTTTGGCGATTGGGTAAGGAAAAAGACTTGATTACGCCAGGGGAACTGATTTTTGAGCGTTTTCATAATCACCCTCTGAAGCTAATCTTTTTGGGAGTGATGGTGATTTTTACTCTACCCTATTTAACCCTACAGCCTATAGGTGCAGGATATCTCTTAGAAAATTTAACGGGGGGCACGATCCCCTATTTTTGGGGAGCAGCTTTTTTGACTTTAGTGATTGTCTTCTATGTCTTTATTGGAGGCATGAAAAGTGTAGCATTAACCGATGTTTTTCAAGGAATTCTCATGTTTGGCTTGATGATTCTAGCCTTATTTGCGATCGCTCATAACTTGGGTGGAATTAGTCAAGCTAATCAGGCTGTATATGATTTAAATCCCGAACTATTTACTAGAGCAGGTAGGGAGAATTTTTTTACTCAGAAAAAATGGTTTAGTTATATTTGTCTGTGGACATTTACTTTGCCCATGCTACCCCAGATGTTTATGCGGTTTTATACCCCCAAAACTTCTGATTCACTGAAAGTAGCGACAATTTTTTATCCAATTATTACTGGTATTTTATTTATTTGCCCAGTTCTGATTGGAATGTGGGGACATCTTGCCTTTCCCGACTTAACAGGTAAAGCTACTGACCAAATTTTCCCTCTGATGCTGACGAAATATACTTCTAACTGGTTGACATCTTTAGTCATGGTGGGTGCATTGTCAGCATTTATGTCTACTTTAGATTCTCAACTTTTAGCTTTAAGTTCGATGATAACGCGGGATGTTTATACAAGTTATTTTCGTCCTCAAGCTTCTTTATCCGAACAAACTTTAGTGGGTAGGTTCTTGATTTTACTCTTGGCAATAGTCGGATTAATCTTAGCTTATCAACCACCAGAGTCCATATTAAATCTAGCAACAGTAGCTTTTACGGGATTATCCGTATTGTTTCCTACAGTAGTTGCTGCTTTGTATGGCAGAAATGTCTCTCCCCTAAGTTGTCTGTTGTCCATTTTAGCTGGAGAGCTAATCTTGATTGGCTTAGAAACTAATGTGATTCCTTCGAGTTGGACTTTCGGTTTTTTACCTGTAATTCCCATCGTGACAGTTTCATCACTCGTCATTGTTTTAGGAATGTTCAGCAAAAGTAGAACAATTTAAAGCAACATTTAATGGACATTATGGAATATCGTCGTGCCAAGTCACCAGGAAGCAGTTATTTTTTCACCCTAGTTACCCATAATCGTCGGTCAATTCTTTGTGAACCAG
>JASJDF010000047.1 GCA_030065715.1 Xenococcaceae cyanobacterium MO_188.B19
GTGGTAATGATAGTTTAGTTGGTGCTAATTTAGATGACACTCTCCAAGGTCTTGATGGTAATGATACTCTCAGAGGTCGCCAGGGTAGAGATTTGCTTCTAGGAGGAGATGATCGCGATCGCCTATTCGGGCATGGAGGACGAGATTCCTTAGAAGGTGAAGCTGGTAATGATCGCTTGTTTGGTGGTGGTGGTAGAGATGAGCTTAACGGTGGTGAGGGACGCGATCGCCTCACAGGAGGAGCAGGAGCAGATAAATTTATATTTACTAACGAAGGAAGAGACCGTGTTACTGATTTCAGTCGAAGTGAAGGAGATATCTTCCAATTCGACTCTGGTTCCTATCCCAATGCGCCATCCTCTGTTACTAATCCTGTAGTTGGGTTTGTTAGTAGTACTGATCCCAATGTCAATATTTATGTAGATACACTTGCCAATATTGAGAATGCATCTGGTAGCGTTAATTTTGCCTATGCTACTGATACGAATCAACTTCTTTATGATGAGGATGGGAACTGGAGTTCTGATAGCGTGGTAATTGCAGATACCAATAACTTTGGTACTCCTACCGCAGCTAATTTTGACTTTATCTAAACTAGATTTCTCAAAAAAAACAATAAAAATCAAGCTGATCGACTTAGAAATTTGACCACAAGTCGATCGGCATCTTAATCACAGAAGATAGAAATAGAAAATATCACAGCAAGTTGATATGAAATTATTTAATCAAGATTTTGTAGCGTGGGCTGACGAACAAGCCTTATTGCTTGAACAAAAGCGATGGGGAGAGTTAGATCTGGCTCAGTTAGTGGAAGAGGTTAGAGATTTGGGCAATAGGCATAGGGATGCATTAGAAAGCCAATTGACCAGACTACTAATGCACCTTCTCAAATGGAATTATCAACCAGATAAGAGAAGTAATAGCTGGAAAAGTACGATAAGAGAAGCAAGAAAACAAATTGAGCGATTAATTAGAAAGCATCCTGTATTAAAGGTACATTTGGAGCTACATCTAGAAGAATGTTATCAAGATGCTAGAGAAGATGCTAGCGATGAAACTGGATTAAATCTTGATGTTTTTCCGATTTCTTGCCCTTATTCTATAACAGAATTGAGCGATCGCGATTTTTTAGGATAAATAAGAAGGTTACAGAAGAAGACTAGGTTTATATAGTGCTTTTGTTCATAAAAAATTATTTTGGACACCATATCTAGTGTTATCATACTTACCTCTCCAAAATAAAGGAATTACGTAAGATGAATTGTCTGAAAGAATGGTCGGCTAGTGGCATAGATGAAGAGTTAACTAGGTTAAATGTGATACCACTAGAAGGAATTTCTGCGTCGGAATATTTACTCTATTCTAATGCTATCCCCAGACGTAATGACGGACGTATTAGTGAGACATATCTTAAACGCTATTCCCATACTGAACATGGTGGTTGGTGGTGTTCAGGAATTGACTTATTAACGGGAGAAGAAGATATTTGGGGTTGTTTCAAACCCGATCATCCTCGTTTTACTAAGGAGAAAAGAATCAAATATGAACATCCTCCTAAAACAGCAACAGGAGTATTTGCCTTAAAAGTTACGCCTCGAATTTGGGAAACTATAGCGTCTCGTTACAAGATGGATATTGCTGTTACTGATATAGATTGTCGGTTACCAGATCGGGGTTTTTGGCAGTGGGTAATCAATCATCCTCAAATTCCAGTATGTCTGACAGAGGGAGCAAAAAAGGCTGGTGCATTACTGTCTGCTGGTTATGTGGCAGTAGCGTTACCAGGAATTAATAATGGTTATCGTACCCCAAAAGACCAGTGGGGACATCGTATCGGCAAATCTAATTTAATTCCCCAACTACGGGTATTTACAAACAAATCAGCAGCACCAGCCAAGAAACGAGAGATATATATAGTATTCGATCAAGATACTAAACCCAATACTATCAAAGCCGTTAATGCTGCGATCAAAAAGACTGGCTATCTCTTTCAGCAAGACAATTGTGCAGTAAAAGTAGTTACTTGGGATAGTCAGTTGGGGAAAGGGGTTGACGATCTGATTGTCCAAGAAGGAAAAGAATATTTTGATACTATCTATGATGAGGCTCTTTCTTTAGAAATTTGGCAAGCCAAATCTTGGAAACAATTAACCTATACTCCTCAACTAGTAGTTAATTCTCCTTATTTATCCAATATCCAAACTGGAATAAAACATAAAATAATCGGCATTAAATCGGCGAAAGGTACAGGAAAAACCAAGTTATTAGAACAAATAGCTGTACAAGCCTTGCGAAATCAGCAAAAAATCCTGGTAATTGGTCATCGAGTCCAGTTAGTGAAAGCCTTATGTCAACGTTTTGATATTCCCTACATTACGGAAGCAAAAGGTGAAAACAATCAAGGTTATGGCTTATGTATTGATTCTCTACATCCTAATTCCCAGGCTCATTTTAATCCTAATGATTGGGTAAATAGCATCATAATTATTGACGAAGTGGAACAAGTATTATGGCATAGCCTCAACTCCACTACTTGTAAGGATAACCGTGTGGCTATTCTCAAATCCTTAAAAACCTTGATGCAGAATATTATCACAGGGAAAGGACAAGTATATGTTGCTGATGCTGATTTGAGTGATATTGCGATCGCATATTTAATTTCTCTATCAGGAATTAGTTTAGAACCCTACATCATTGAAAATCAATGGAAACCTGATACTGAATCAGCTTGGTCAGTCTATAACTATGAGGGGAATAGTCCTAAAAAACTAGTGAAGGATTTAGAAAGTCATATTAAGCAAGGGGGTAAACCTTTAGTTTGTCTTTCTGCTCAAAAACTTACCAGTAAATGGGGGACTCAGACTTTAGAAGCTTATTTCAGTAAAAAATTTCCCCAAGCAAGAATATTAAGGATTGATTCGGAATCTTTAGCCGATCCCAATCATCCTGCCTACAATTGCATGATTAAACTCGATCAAGTTTTAGCTAATTATGATGTAGTCTTAGCCAGTCCTTCCATTGAGACAGGTATCTCCATTGAGTTACAAAATCACTTTACTTCAGTATGGGCGATCGCACAAGGAGTTCAAGCAGAAAATACTGTCAGACAAACCTTATCCCGACTCAGAACTAATGTAACTCGTTATCTCTGGTGTGCTAGTTACAGCTTTAATAAGATTGGTAACGGCTCCACTTCTATTCCTGCTTTAATTACTTCAGGACATCGTGTAACTCAACTCAATATCCGTCTCTTGCAACAATCTGACTTAGCTACTCTCGAAGATATTGATACAGGGTTTCAAGCTGAATCTTTATTATGTTGGGCAAAAATGGCAGTACGATACAATGCCAGCACTATAAAATACCGTGAATCAATCTTAACCGCTTTAAGAGAGGAAGGACACGAGATAATCGATGCTAGTAAAATTAAAGCGACAAAAACAAATAATAAAACCTCTAAAAAGTCTGAAAATAGTTGTTTATTAGAAGCAATCACCGAAATCAGCCAACAAAACTATCATACCGATTGTTATGCGATCGCAAATTCGCCTTTACTCACAGAAAAAAAATATCAAAATCTGAAAAAGCGTCTGATTAAAACTATTGTCGAAAGACGTAGCATCAGAAAATATGAATTACAACAACGTTATAATCTTCCTGTAACTGCTGATTTGGTTGAATTAGATGATAGTGGTTGGTATGAGAAAATCCGACTCCATTACTTTTTGATGGTTGGTCGTCCTTTTCTTGCAGATCGAGATACTAAAGTTGCTCAAAAACTATTACAGCAAGGCAATGGTAGTCTCTTTTTGCCAGATTTTAATAAATCTCAATTAGGGGCAACTATTGGCATTATGGAAATACTGGGTATTCCTGAATTGCTTCTAGATAAAGAGCGAGAATTACGCAATACTGATACTGATTTACAAAAACTTGCTGCGATCGCACTTAAAAATCGTCAAGAGATTAAAACTATAATGGGTATTGGACTTGCCAAAAACTCTAGTCCTATTCTAATAGTTAGAAGATTTTTAGAAAAAATAAATTATAGTCTTAATTATCTGCGTTCAGAAAGTTATAACCAAGGTAAAAAACGAATTCGCATTTATCAAATAAATCTCCCTCAAGACCCAAGGAAGCAAGTTTTTTCTTATTGGATCAAACAAGATAAAATGCGTCCTGGTAGTTCTCTATTTTGGGACGAACACTCAAATTTATATAAAATTCAACTTAACTGTGAAACAAAGTTTCTACTAGAGAATAATGGTCTTGATACAAACAAGTCTGATTATTTACAATTAACCCTAGGATTATAAATAATAAAGCTTTGTCTTTATATTCAAGATGCTAGAAAAAAAAATTAATCAAGCTAGAAAAATTAAGCGAGATCTAAGTTACTGGTTGGATGATACTAAAAGATCATTATTGCAACCTTTTTTTAGCCAAGACTTTATCAATCAAAAAGAACTCAGAATCGTCGGGCTAAAACGCAGTGGTAATCACGCAATAATAACCTGGCTCAGGCGACATTATCAAGAACGAGTCTGGCATCTTAATGATGTTGCTCCTGGAAGAAATCCTTATCGACATCTATATGAACACTATTCTAGACCAGCTTTAAAACAAGAAGCTGACGGAAATTTTAGTCAGAAAAAATGTTTGATCTACAATTATGAAAACTATACTTTTGAAAGTATCATTAATTCACTGCTGGAAAAAAAACACGATTTATATCTAGGAAAAAGTCAGATAAGATATGATTTATTAATTTTAAGAGACCCCTACAATACATTTGCTAGTATTCTTCAGGGACAAATAAATGATAATAATTTTTCTTATCTTCATACCCTACCTAAAAATAAAAAGACCATTACCGAATTATGGTTAGATTATGCTAAAGAGTTTTTAGGAGAAACCAATTATCTTCAACATAAAAAAGTTACAATCAACTACAATCAATGGACTACTAGCGAGCAATATCGAAATAATATATCCGAACAATTAGGTTTAGATTTTTGTGATGCAGGCTTTGATATAGTCAAAAATTATGGTGGAGGTAGTTCCTTTCAAGGAACTGATTTCGATCAACAGGCTAGTAAAATGGATGTTCTCAATAGATGGCAAAAGTTTATTGATGATGAAGAATATCGAAAAATGTTGAATGATGAAATCAGAGAATATTCACAAAAAATATTTGGTCATATAGAAGGAACTGAAGGGTTAATAAATTAATATTACTTTACAAAATTGCAAAATATCCCTTAAGCGGTTTCGATTGCCTACAATCCTTTGCTACAATATGTCCGATAATTTCAGACTAAACAAAAAATCTTTGAGTCGATCTTTAGATATTCCCAACCTCGATACCCTAACTCAGGAACTAGCAGCAATTCAGCAAACTGGTTCTAAGCGTATCGCTTTATTAGGCTCTCGTCATGTGCCAATAATGCATCAACAGTTGATCGAAATGATGAGCTATGCCTTGGTTTTAGGAGGTAATCGCATCATTACCTCTGGTGCCACAGGAACTAACTCTGCTGCTATTAAAGGTGCAATGCGAGCCGATCCCAACCTGTTGACAGTGATTCTACCCCAGAGCCTAGAAAGTCAACCGAAAGAGTCCCAACAGCAATTACAACAAGTAATTCATTTAGTAGTAAATGCAGAAAATGAAAATCTCTCTTTAGGAGAGGCTAGCGCAATTTGCAACCGAGAAATAATTTCTCGCTGTCAGCAACTAATCTGTTTTGCTTTCCATGACAGTGATACTTTACGCCAAAGCTGTCAAGAGGCAGAAGAACAACGTAAAATAGTCACTTTGTTCTATTTTGATTAATATTGACTTTATGAATTTATCAGTAAGTGCCATTCTGCTCTATGCCATTGTAGGGGCGGTTATCTTAACCTATGCACCATTTCTGGTGGTAGGTTTGGCTCGTGCCAAAACAGGTTATGATATGTCTGCTCCTCGCGCCATGTTTGACAATTTACCGCCCTATGCTCAAAGAGCAACTTGGGCGCATCAGAATTGTTTTGAGGCTCTCATAATTTTTTCTGCTGCTGCTTTGATGGCTTACGTAACAGAAGTAGAATCTAGTTGGGCTAGTATAGCAGCGATCGCTTTTTTGGTGTCTCGTCTGTTTTACTCAGTATTTTATATTTTAGATATTCCTCTAGCTCGTTCCATGATGTTCGCTGTTGGTTCTCTTGCTGGTTATACTTTATTTGGCTTGAGTTTGTTACAAATTAATTAAAATCTTGAGTTAGCTATAACTTATTAGCTCTTTATACTCATTAACCGCTCTTTTACATTAATCAAGAGCGGTATTTTTTATATGTTACGGATTTAGATATTATTTTTTTGAGCAATAATTAAACTGAATTGATTCTTTCAATTAAGAGGGAGTTTGGCAATATTAAGCCAAAAATCTTCAATAACTTTAACAGCATGGCAAAAATCTTCTTTAGTAGTAGGTTTAGTAAGATAGCAGTTAGCGTTGTTTTGATAACATTCTTTCACATCTTCCTGAGAATTAGAAGAAGTAAGAATAATCACTGGGATATTGCGGAGATTAGGCTCAGATTTAATTTCAGCTAATACTCCGAAACCATCTTTTTTGGGTAAATGAAGATCGAGAAAAATAATATCTGGACGAGGCATTTTATCGTATTGTCCTTCTTTGTGCAGAAAAGAAACAGCCTCTACTCCATCCTTAATAACAGTTAGATTAAATTTCATTTGAGTCCGAGAAAAGGTCTTACTAATTAATAGCGCATCACTTTCAGAGTCCTCTACTAATAAAATTTCCATTGGTTTATGATTAGTAACGGTGTTCATGCCCTAACTCTTGTTGATTTGGAATTGGTCAAGAAATATGGAAAAAAGTTGATTCATTTACCCACAATCGATTTTACCCAAGTTTTAATTTTTTCAAACTAAGTAGGCTATGTCATCAAGTAGGCATAAACAAATATAGTGGCTGTCATAGTCATGGAGTACAGTTTGATTTTGAGATTTTTGCTAATGGTTAATTGTGTACCTCACAAGTTTGAAAAACCCCATAAGCTAATAATGTTTTTAGGTTATTAGTGCATGGGAAATAAAATATAAAAAGTTGATCCTTGACCTACAGTCGATTCTACCCAAATTTTTCCCCCATGCAACTCCGCAATTCGTCGGCAAATAGCTAAGCCAATACCCGTACCAGGATATTGCTGAGGGTTATGAAGTTTTCTAAAAACTGAAAAAATTTCCTTAGTGTACTGGGGGGCAATCCCAATTCCATTGTCACTGATGGCAAAAATTAATTTTTGAGATTCTTGCGTCGCAGAAATATGAATTTGTGGAGTTGATTCTGAGTTGTGGAATTTGATAGCGTTGGCAATCAGATTTTGCCAAAGTTGAGCAAATTTAGTGCGATCTGCCACAATCTTGGGCAAAGTTTCACACTCTATTTGTACATTATTTTCCATAATTGCAGCTTGTAAATTGGAAATTACTTCTGTGATTACTTCTTTACAGTCAATTAAAGTCAAAACTAAGTTTTGACTACCAACACGAGAAAAAGCCAATAAGTCTTCGATTAGTGCTTTCATCCGCAGAGCACCATCGTTAATAAAATCTAAATATTCTTGAGCTTCTTGATCTAATCTTGATTCATATTCTTCTTGCAAGAGATAACTAAAGCCACTGATACTGCGTAGAGGTTCTGACAAATCATGAGAAACAATATAAGCAAACTTTTCTAGTTCTTGATTAGAAGCTTCTAGCTGTTGAGTACGATGGGCTAATTCTGCTGCTTGACGACATCTTTCCACTGCACCACTAATAATTTCTCCTGTAAGTTTGAGTAATTGTCTGTCTCTTTCTGTCCAATAATTGGTATGATTTACCGCTTCTAATGCCAAAATTCCTTTGACAGCAGTACCATAAAACATAGGTACTATAAGTAAGGATTGGATCTGATGGGTTGTTAAGTAAAAGCGATCGCGTTCTGCTTCTGAAGGCAAAGCATCTATTTCAGGTAAGTTAACAATAACATTACTCTTAATATTGCTCATAATCCAAGGTAGTTTGGCTTCTATATTCTGATCCCAATCAGAGGCTTCAGAAACTTCTGGAACTGACCATTTTTGAGTGACTTGAAATTTATGATCTTGTTTACTAAACAAAAACAAATAACTCCGATCTATTCCTACAAATTCGCTGATGGAAGTTAAAGCTTCCTCAATAGTAGAATCTAGTTCTGTCGGGGTGACATTAATAAAACGATGGGAAAAATAACCAATGAGTTGTTCTAGTTGTATTTGGTGATGTAAAGCAGATGCTATCTGTTTTCTTTCCTCTACTTCTATGGTTAACTTTTGATTAACTTGTTTTAACTCTGCGGTGCGCTCATTAATTTTCTTTTCTAATTGCGCATTTAAGCTCCGAATTTTTTGATCTAATGACTGAAATTGGGCAATTTCTTGATTAAGTCGTTCGTTAATTTCTTTTAGTTGTTGAGAACTAGGAAAATTTAAAATTTGAGGAATAAAGAAAAATATTCCTAGAGCAGTTACCAAAGCAATAATTGCAGTAAAGCTTTCTGCATATCCCCATAGCCAATAGTTAGGATGCAATATATTCTCCAAACTGATGATATGACTTGTCCCACAAGCGAGCAAGAAGAACACTAGCAACCACAGGAATAAAGTAAAAGTAATATCTTTTCTAAGATGAATTACATAGACTATTAAGAGTGAGACAAAATAGTAGGTTATAGCGATCGCAATACTCGATGTACCATGTAACCAAGTTAAGTTTTGTCCCCAAAGCTGATCAGTAGTAAAAAGTGTTATGAGTGTAAATGATTTGAGGAATATCATATTATCTTTCTATTATCCAACCCATAAGAAATTAATTTAATTTTTCCTAGAGTTTTCTATTCATCGTTATATCCTTCATACTTAAAAACTTGGGAAAATAACCAATAAAATTAAGAATCATGAATACAATCGACTATCTGCGCCTGAGTTTAATCGATAAATGTAACTTTCGTTGTCAATACTGTATGCCTGAAGCGGTTAAATTAAGTTACATTTTACCCAAGGAATTATTAACAAATGAAGAAATAGTTATTTTGCTAAAAAAGGTTTTTATTCCTTTAGGTTTTACTAAGTTCCGATTAACGGGTGGAGAGCCTTTATTGCGTCCTAAATTAGAATATTTAGTAAGGAATATAGCTAGTTTGCCAGAAACTAAGGATTTGGCTATGACTACCAATGGCTTTTTCTTGGCAAGCATGGCACAATCTCTATATGATGCAGGGTTGAAAAGAATTAATATTAGTCTCGATTCTCTCGATCCCGAAACTTTTAATCAGATTATTGGAAGTGGTAATAACAGCCGATGGCAACAAACTTGGCAGGGTATTTTAACAGCTTACGAAGTGGGATTTAATCCCTTAAAACTGAATGTAGTGATTATTCCTGGGGTAAATGACACAGAAATTTTAGACTTAGCAGCCCTTACTATAAAGCGCAATTGGCATGTTCGCTTTATTGAATTTATGCCCATTGGTAACGGAGAATTATTTACGGAA
The DNA here is from genome assembly GCA_030065715.1 of Xenococcaceae cyanobacterium MO_188.B19. Taxonomy (GTDB): domain Bacteria; phylum Cyanobacteriota; class Cyanobacteriia; order Cyanobacteriales; family Xenococcaceae; genus JASJCP01. The sequence goes on from JASJDF010000047.1 coordinate 9,585, forward strand.
AAAACGTGGATTCCATCAGAAGATATCAGACAACAAATTCGTAGTAAGTTTGGTTTGATTACTTCCAATGTAAAAGGTAATGGTCCAGCAGATGTGTTTAAAATTCCTGATGCTAAGGGAACTTTAGGATTTATTTCTCAAATGTCCGAATGTTTTTGCGATCGCTGTAATCGAGTGCGAGTCTCAGCAGACGGTTGGCTAAGACCTTGTTTACTCAATGAAAGTGGTCAAATAGATCTCAAAACTAGCTTGCGTCAAGGAGTTGAATTTGAAGTTCTAAAAACTCAAGTACAACAACTCCTACAACTTAAACCAGAAATTAACTTCAAGCAAAGGGACTCTGGTACAGATACAGGATCTTACACTCGTACCATGTCCCAAATTGGCGGATAAATTATTAAGTAGCAAGTGGCAATGTAGTGAGTATATTTGATGCAAGTTATTGAGCAAAACAATTAAGTTAAAGAGCAAGAAAAACTTATTACTCATTACCTATTACTCATTACTCATTGCTCAACTCTAAGCCATACGAGAATAATACTCAACCACTAACAGTTCATTGATTGGTAGGGCTACCCATTCTCTTTCGATGACGCCATTAACCTTACCAGTTAAGGTATTTTTATCAAATTCTAGATGACTGGGTAGATTAGCTAAACCAGGATATTCCATATTAGTTTCTACCAAACGACGAGATTGAGCGCGATCTCGGACTGTAATTACATCTCCAGGACGACACTGATAACTAGCAATATCGACGACTCTACCATTTACTGTAATGTGTCCGTGATTTACTAACTGACGGGCAGCAGGAATTGTTCCCGCCATACCCAAGCGAAATACCGTATTATCCAGGCGCATTTCTAACATCTGAAGAATTGCTTGTCCTGTTGAACCAGTAGCTCTACGAGCCTTACGGACATAACGAATTAACTGTTTCTCTGTTACACCATAGTTAAAGCGTAGTTTTTGCTTTTCTTCCAGACGAATAGCGTATTCAGAACGCTTTTTACGGGCTTGACCATGCTGTCCAGGGGGATAAGCTTTTCTGGGTGTTTTACGACTTAATCCTGGTAATTCTCCCAAGCGACGCACAATGCGTAAGCGAGGTCCTCTATATCGAGACATATAAAACTCTCCTAATATTAATTTTACGAAATAGTCCCAAATTGATCATTATACTCTTTGATTGAAATCTTTACCTAGAAAAAATTACATTGTTTTCTAACGGCACTTCTCAACAAGGCTTGGTATTCCGAGGCTTCAATGATGTAAGAACCAAATCTTTCAAGGTGAGGATTTTGCAATTGGGCATCAAACAAAAGATATCCTCTATTTTTTAAATGCTCTACCAATTTTACCATTGCCACTTTAGAGCCATTACTAATCCGATAAAACATCGACTCCCCAATAAAAATTCCCCCAATCGCAATTCCCAAAATACCACCAGCTAGTTTATCTCCCTGCCAAGTTTCAAAACTGTAAGCGTATCCTGCTTGGTACAAAGCGAAATAAATTTCTTGTAATTCTTCTGATATCCAAGTGGTTTCTCGATCCGCACAGCCTCGACATACGGACTCAAAAGCCCGATTTATCCCTACGGAAAAATGTTTTTGATTTAACACTCGCTGTAATGATTTGGGATAGCGAAATCTCTCATCTAAAGGAATTAGGGTTCTTTGATTACTAGAATACCAGCCTAATATATTAGGCTGTTCTGCCATCAGAAAATAACCTTGACTGTAGCCATAAATAATCGAAGATACATCGATGTTCATAATTGGCAACTGTACAGAATCAAATCAATGTTTAAATGTTGATAAATGGTCAATGATAAATGATAAATGAAATGAATCAACCAGTTCAACCTATACCACCTATTACTTTACCCCCTGTAGAAAACCCAGAACAGGAACAACAATGGTTAAAAACCTCATTACATCAATGGTTGGATGCAGAATTTATTCCTGAAGCGGTGAATGAAACGATCGCTATTAGAGCCTCGGAAATTTTTATACGTCAGCGTTTAGAAGGAGAAAATGATCTAGGTTCTTTGGTCATTGCGATTGTAACAGAAATGCAAGCTTTTGATTTTAGTCAGAGTTTTTATGGAGAATTTGCGATCGCAAATGCTGTAAGTGACTTAATTTTAGATAGTTTAGGAATTGATCGCTGTTGTGGCGCATAATTAAACTAGAAACTTTTGATATTATTTATGCTTTGGTCTTATAAGACGCCTGGTATTCCTGATCAATTATTTGAACGTCTCCCTGGTATTCCCTTAAGTAAAAAAGAAGTTCGGATTTTATTGATTTCGGCTCTGCGGATGAAACCAGATTCAGTACTATGGGATATTGGAGCGGGAACAGGGACAATTCCCGTAGAAACAGGTTTATTGTGTCCTGATGCTAAAATTATTGCTATAGAACGAGACGAGGAAGTATCTAGCCTAATTCGTCGTAATTGCGATCGCTTTGGGATCAAAAATGTGAAGGTAGTCGAAGGCAGTGCACCAGATTGTTTAGCTACTCTAGAACCTAAACCAGATAGGATTTGCCTTGAAGAAGGAAAACCAATCAAAGAAATTCTCAAGCAAGCCTGGGAATTTTTGCAACCAGAAGGACGAATTATTGCTACGGCTACTAATTTAGAAAGTCTTTATACTATTTCTGAAGGACTGTCAGAACTGCAAGCTCGAAATATAGAAGTAGTACAGTCTGGTGTTAATCGTTTGGAAACTAGAGGCATTCATCAAACTTTTGCTGCTCTTAACCCAATGTTCATTTTAAGTGGAGAAAAACTTTAAATTTGCTATTAATAACAAAATTATCTGGCATTACGAGTTAAAATTTTCTTAGTATTTCGTTAATCTTTAATAAGATTCTCTTAATCTAGTTTTAAAAATATTTCAAGCCTATGTTAACATAGCGCGTTATGTCCCTAAATCGTATTGTTAGTTCCATTGTTGCGATCGCATTAGCCCTAGGAATGATTATTCTTGGAGGGTGGTATTTTACTATTGGTATCGGAATTTTAATTGTTTTGGCACAGATAGAATATTTCCGTTTAGTTCGTGCTAAGGGAATCGAACCAGCAGGAAAAATGACGATGGTAGTATCTCAACTCTTATTGATTAGCTCTACCATTACTCCTAATATTACTGATGCAATATTTTGTTTAGGGGGGACAATTATTTGCTTTTACCTGCTATTTCAACCCAAAATGGCAACTATTGCTGATATTTCTAGTTCTATTTTAGGTTTATTTTACTGTGGATATCTTCCTACTTATTGGGTGCGCTTAAGAGTCAGTTTACCTAACACCATAGCAGTCAGTAATTTACCCTTTGACGGTTATTGGCCCACTTCCTGGCTAGATTTAAAAGCTTTGCCTCCTGCCCTTACTCTGACTTTTTTAGTCATGGCTTGCATTTGGGCAGCAGATATCGGAGCTTACACTATGGGAAAAAGTTTCGGTCGTACCAAATTATCAGCTATTAGCCCCAAAAAAACTGTAGAAGGAGCAATTTTTGGGATAATGGGGAGTCTAATTGTGGCAGAGATTGGAGCTTGGTATTTTAATTTTCCTGCCTGGCAATTAAGCGGTATTATTTTAGGCAGTCTGATCGGGGTTACGACTCTTCTAGGAGACTTAACCGAATCAATGATGAAACGAGATGCAGGGGTAAAAGACTCTGGACAATTAATACCAGGACATGGAGGGATTCTAGACCGAACTGATAGTTATGTTTTCACTGCCCCTCTAGTTTACTATTTCATAACCTTACTCTTGCCCTTGATGAATTGAGCATTGACTCTATTTTTTGATTTTGTTAAATTCTTCATCTTTATCCAACACAGTCTGATAAGTTCTAATTACCATTCCCGCAGAGATGAAAGGAGAAATTTGAGCTAGTCTTTCTTGCTCCGCTGATGTAGCAGAATGATGGTATGGTTCCGCTATTCCCCCGCAAAATGCAATTGTACTGATTGCTAAAAGGGTTAGATTCCGTAAGAATTTTGGATCTTTTTGTAATTTAATTATTTCTTGACAAATTTCTCGTAACATTTTTTTATAGGATATTGTTTTTAATCTTTTCTCTATAGATACCTATATCTGGAATATATCTGGGTATGCAAAAGATGAAACCATTTTTTTCTTAAATAAACTTTAGCTTTGCCCATATCAGAAATGTAACGGGGAAATTACGATGATAAATATAAAGATTTAGCGAGGATTTTTGTACCTGTTGAAAGCTTTTAAGTAGAAACTTAACGTTTCTTTTTTTTGGATTTCATAGTTTTAGAATTAGATTTGGTGGCTGGAGATTTTGAAGCAGCAGTATTGACAATACCTTTATTAGAGATACGCCTTAACCGAGAACTTCTTTCGCTGTCAAAAGGTGGATTAAAAATGGGAACAGTAAAATGAAATTGAGTACCTTGGTCTTTTCCAGGAGATTCTGCCCAAATTTTGCCACCCCAACCACTGACAATTTGGCGACAAATTGCTAAACCCAAACCAGTACCCCCAGCACTGCGACGTAATGCACCTTCTTCTTGATAAAACAGATCGAAAACCGTTTCTAGACGATCTGGTTCAATACCTCTGCCCGTATCAGAAACTGTAACTTTTAAGTTATTGGCATCACTAGGTTGAACTTGGATCGATATTTGACCTTGAATATCAGTAAATTTACAAGCGTTATCCAGTAATTTTGCTAAAACTTCTACCAACCATTCCCCATCTGCTTGGACTAAGGGTAATTCTGAAGACACTAAATTTTCGATGTGAGGAATTTGGTCACAATTAACTCTGGCTCTAATATTGCTTAAAGCTAAATCAATACATTCTGATAGAGATAAAGGTTCTACATTCCATTCCACCCGATCACTTTCGAGACGAGATAAAGTTAAAAAGTCCTGAACTAAGTTACGCATCCTTTCTGCATCTTCTAGAGCAGTGTTCAGCATTACGTCCCTTAATTCTGGAGGCATATCTGGTTCTGTTGCCAAACTTTCTAAGCATACCTGAATTGTGGATAGGGGGGTACGAAGTTCATGTCCCGTGATCGCTACTAGATTAGAACGGGTATGGTCTAAAGCTTCTAGCTGTTCATTCAGTTCTTCTAGATTGGCGTAGGCTTCTGCTTGAATTAGAGCTACCCCTACTTGAGTTGCGATCGCATCTACTAATGCCACATCGTCTGGTTTCCAGTTAATTGGTTGCTTATCGCAATGGTGTAATTCCATCATGCCCAATAAACGGTCTTGATACAATACAGGCACAAGTAACCAGGAAGAAATGGAACAACTAGTCACCAGATTTTGTAAGTATTCTCCCACATTTTTGGTGTAGGCGGAGGAGGTTAGTCTAGGATCATCTTTAGTATTATCTATTTTTAAAGTTTCGTGTAGTTCTACTACTTCTTCAAACAAGGGGTTATTTTTGAGTTGCCAGGTTTGTCCCTTTACTGAAGGAATACCAGGTTCAATAAATTCATAATTAATGGTTGCTGTGACATCTTTTTCCTGACAACGATATACGATGCAACGGCAAACTCCTAATCCTTCTCCCAGTTTTTGAACTGCTACTTCTAAAATTTCTTCTGTATTTAGCGATCGCCTAATGGCATCAGTAACCGAATTTAATAGTTTTTCTTTTTGTTGTTTAATTGCCAGAGATTTATTAGCTTTGAGTAGTTTATATTGCCCTGCTTGCAGATAACTAACTAATCTTTGGACGAAAGGATCGGGATTTGTGATAGGACAATCATTTTGTGGAGAGGGTTTTCCAGAGCCTCTTAAATTCAAAATAGTAGAAAACAAATATTTTTCTTTAGCTTGCCGAATCTTGCTTTCTAATTCTGGTCGATAATGTAGAATTTTTTCTAACAAGATTTCTGCTGCTTTAACACTAACTTCTGGGTTAAAAGTCCAAATTCCCTCAAAGCGTCGGTTAGCATCCATTGCAGAAGTTGCCTTTTTATCAGGAGCAGTAGCTGGTTTTTCTGCACAGATCAAACAGCAAGCATATTGTTTGGCAATAACTACTAAATGCCATTCTTGAGCCAAAGTATCTTTCGGCTGAAACGCTATAGTTTCATAAATATCAGAGCTATTAGTAAAGTCAGTTTCTGGGGCTGCTAAAACATATACTTGAGGGGTTTTATTGGCAATGCGACGGTAGCGATGAGCCTCCTGACGATAAAAACGTTCTCTCTGAAAGCTAGCAATTACCAAAGGCGCATCAGAGTCTGCTAATACCCGATCCTCCATTGCATGAGATAAGGCGGTTAAAGAAGACTTAAAATACATTTGTGGTCGCCAGTCAGGAAAAAACTCTAGTAGTCTAGTTACCGCAGATTTAGGAATGCTCATCTATAGTTCTTTTCTTTGGTTTAGTTTTATGACTCGTCTATTCCCTTGCTTGAAACTAACAGGACTTGTACCCCTGAGATATAAGTATGATCGATCTTGGTTGGCACGAGGTCGCTTGTTAAAACTGCGATTGGAATTAATCTCTATATGAACATCCTACAAAAAAGCGTCTCTTTTACAGCGATGAAAATTGATGATTTTCCAGGATTTACCCAAAAGTCATGGGGGATCAATCGGCTCTTATTCCCCATTTTATCGTGATTGATCCCCATTTTTCGATTTTTTCAAGTCTGATTGATCTGCCAGATTTTTGGTTAGAAAACTTAAAATTAGCTCTAGTTTAGTTTAAGACCCCAAAGCTTACACTAAGCCATAACCATTCCGCCATCAACATTAAATACTTGTCCTGTAATATAGGCTGCTGCGGGATCGGCTGCCAGAAACCGAATCATTCCTGCAATTTCTTCTGGTTTCCCATAGCGTCCAAGGGGAATAAACTTGAGAATTCCCTCTGCTTCTAAGTTTTGAGTCATATCTGTTTCAATAAATCCTGGTGCAACTGCATTTACTGTGACTCCACGAGATGCTAACTCTTTGGCTGCGGTTTTAGTGAAACCAATTACCCCAGCTTTGGCAGCACTATAATTAGCTTGACCAGGATTGCCCATTTGTCCTGCTACAGAAGCAATATTAATGATTCTACCGCTACGCTGCTTTAACATAGTTTTGGTAACGGCTTTGGTGCAGAGAAATACTCCAGTAAGATTAAGATTAATTACTGCTTGCCACTGTTCCAATTTCATCCGCATCATCAGGGTATCTTTGGTAATTCCTGCATTATTAACTAGCAC
>JASJDF010000048.1 GCA_030065715.1 Xenococcaceae cyanobacterium MO_188.B19
CGAATATAAATTACTTTGTATTTCCAGTAAGCACTCAAACCTCTAGCAAACATTCGATTACAGACTTTGGCTAACTGAGGAAATTTAGCTCTCAAAAAATAGGCATTTACTAGGTTCTTAGTTTGTAATTCTGGTCTATCTTGACGCAAAGTAGAATTATTATTTCCATGTACCCGCATCATAGTTAAGGGTTGCTCCATCATAAAGCCAGGACTAAGAACAGGTGCAGCTTTCATCGGGAAACCGTCCGCACCATTAACAAATATCTCTGGGATAGGAATAATTTGCTCTAACAGACTGCGCCGAAAAGATAAACCTGAAGAAGGAGGAACATAAAGAGGGGTTCCTTGCTTGACTAAATCCCGAAAGTCACATCTACCCACATCATGTTGACGAGTTGTTCCCAGTTCTTTGTTAGTTTTGTTGTCAATTAACTTGAGTGTATTAAAACACCAACCAATTTCTGGATCTGCTTGAAACTCTTTAACCATAAGAGCTACCTTTTCTGAAACGAACCAATCATCGGAGTCGAGAAAGCAAATGATTTCTCCTGAACTGGCAGCAAAACCCTGATTGTAAGCTGAGGCTTGTCCACCATTTTCTTTGAGTACAGGAATAACTTGATCTCCATAAGTGGCGATAATTTCTCGTGAATTGTCTGTAGAACCATCATCCACCACAATAATCTCTATGGGAGAATAGGTTTGGTTTAAGGCACTGTCAATTGATTCATTCAGAAAAGAGCCATAATTATAATTGTTGATGATAATACTGACTAAAGGCGGGTTATCCATCTATCTATATTTTGTTTGGCAATCAATTATTAAGATCCCATAACTATGTTAAGGACTAAGAAAGCGAAAATTAGAATACATATTGTCGGATGTGATCCTCGCACAGGTACTACCGCTTGTTTTAAAATAGATGCCTATACAGAACATGAAGATAGTATCTATACTCGTCCTAGTCGCCAAGCTAACATATTTTTAACTAAGCGTCCGCGAGATATTTTGGTTGCAAGTCCTATGTTATCTTTGCTGCCCAACTTATATGTAATATATATGTTGCGCGATCCTCGCGATACAATTACCAGCAAACATCGTAAAGATCCAGATCACTATTGGTCAACGTTGCGTTATTGGAAAACCTATACTCCCTACGGACGCAAGTTACGGCAGCATCCAAGATTTATGACGGTTCGCTACGAGGATTTGGTAACTAAACCTGATGAAGTTCAAGCTTATTTGATGGAGAAAATGCCTTTTTTAGAGAAAAGAGGTGCTTTTAGTCAGTATCATGAGTTTGCCAAGCCATCAGAGCGTTCCCTAGATGCGCTGCGGGGTATGCGTCCAGTGGCTTCTAGTAGTGTGGGAAAATGGCGCAATCATTTGCCACGAGTGGCGGGACAATTAGCATTACATGGCGATCGCAATATTGCCGAATCTCTCATTGAATATGGTTACGAATCTGATGATTCTTGGCTTCAGGAATTAGAAGGTATAACTCCTGATTACACTGAAAGTCACTGGCCCGAACACTTTACCAAAAAAGAACTTAAAGACCGCATGAGAGGTAAATATAGTAGAGCTTTTGTAGCATTTTTGCGTAATATTAATTGGGTTTTTTAGCCCAAACTCCTAAGAACTCTATACACTGGAAGTATTAGCTACCATCCAAACCAAAAGTATGGTTAATAACGTCACAGAGATTAATATCTAGCATATTTAGAGTGATTTAGTATAACTCGGAACTTAATTTTGACTAAAGTTCATTTCACTAATTCCAGAATTCCTATATTCTAAACAAAGTAATGAATAATAGGTAATAAATACTAATTTCACTAAAGCTTTCTGCCTATCTTTCAATTTAAACTACAGTTTAATCGGAAATTTTACCTGAATAAATCCTATTGTTACTTATAAAAATTTTTGCGATATTAAGTATGTTTCTCAAAAATGTGCCCTAATTATTCTCGATTAATAGTTATTTTGGGAAAAGTATTAACGTAATTAAGTTTTGAGGGGCTTTAGTCATGACTAACTCAATCATTCTCGTATTCTTTATTTGTTTCTTATTTATTTAGAAACTGCTGATTAAGGTAATTACAATTTTTAATTACCTTATAATTATTTTCAAAGTATTGATTTACAAACGTTTCAGATTTATTCAGCAACCCCTAGTTAGCTTTTAAACAACTGTTAATTAACTCTCCTATTTCTTACTCTTCACTATGTCGCCCTAAAGGGAAGAACGTGATGTTTGTCCTAAAGGATCCCTAAAGGGTATAAGGTTTCCTCAAACATTTTAGCCGTCTGTCAAAGAACCTGTACCCTATTTAATTCCGAATTCCGAATTCCAAATTCTGAAGTGCGAATTCGGTCAATAGGATTGAGCATTAATCAAGGGGACAATCAGTATTCCAAGCTTCTTGCAATTTCAGTTTTTTATAGTTTTTAGCTCTGTCGAACTCACCTCTTTATATCTTGAAAATAGTATTTTTGATCTTAAACTATCCAACTTAAAACCTTATAAACCTGATTATTTCGTTAAAAATCTCATATCCTAAAATCACCTAGAACTATAATCCAAGATAACCTTTACAAAACGTAAAAAAATAATAAATTTTAATATCCTGTATTTAGTTTTCTTATGCAAACTCGTACACAGTTGTTAACCAAATCACATACTAAGGTCGCTCAATTATTTGCAACAATAAATAAAAACTCTCCTGAAGAGGATAGCCAAAATAATCCCGACGCAAAATTACAATCCTTATTCTCTGCTAATAATCAGTTTGTCCCCAATATTTGGGGAGAAGGAATTGATTTCATGCAACCAAAAACAACTCAATCAGATGTGATTCTAATTGTGGATGATAATCCCAGTAACCTACAAGTACTATTCTCTTATCTAGAGCAAGCTGGGTTTAAAGTCTTGTTAGCAGAAGATGGTAAAAGTGCTATACAGATAGCTCAATCTCAAACACCAGACTTAATTTTATTAGATATTTTAATGCCAGAGTTGAATGGATTTGAAACTTGTCAATTACTCAAATCCCAAACAGCAACTAAAGATATTCCTATAATTTTTTTAACAGCTCTTTCTGAAACCCTAGATAAAGTTCAAGGTTTTGAGTTAGGAGGAGTTGATTATATTACTAAACCCACTGAGCAAGAAGAGGTTTTAATGCGTATTCAAACCCATCTGACAATTCAGAGAATGCGTCACAAACTGATATCACAAAACCAAGAATTACAACAGACTCTAAATTTTGAAGCTCTGGTACGACGCATTACCGATAAAATCCGCGATAGCTTAGATGAAATTACAATTCTCCAAACAGCAACCACTGAATTAGCCAAAGCTCTTGATCTAAATGGCTGTCAAATAGAGTTGTATGATCCTCAACAAGTATCTGCAACTATCGCCTACGAATATACAATTACTTTGCCTAAAAGTTTGGGAACAACCAGAAAAGTTGACAACTTTCCCGAACTTTATGTTCAACTACTAGAAAAAATACCTGTTCAACTGGTAGAAAAAATTCCTCAGTTTAATCCTACGGGAATTCAAGTTACTCGTTTGGCTTGTCCCATCTTTGACGATCAGGGAATAATCGGTAATTTATGGGGACTTAGACCCCCAGAAGAGGTATTTAATGAATTTGAAATTAGATTGATGCAACAAGTAGCTTCTCAATGCGCGATCGCAATTCGTCAAGCCAGACTCTACGAAACTTCTCAAAAGTACGGTGAAGAATTAAAAAAACTCAATCAACTCAAAGATGACTTTCTCAAAACTATTTCTCATGAACTAAAAACCCCTATGAGTAGCATTCAACTAGCAACTCAAACAATGGAAAAATTAATATCTTCTGAGGCAAATTTCGCCAATTCTCCGACTTTCAGCAAAGTTTTTCAGATTTTTCATCAATCTTGTCAGCGACAAAGTCAATTAATCGAAGACTTACTGACTTTAACTCATGTGGATGCTAAATCTCAAACTTTAGTCAATGAGTGGATCGATCTTCATCCTTGGATTACTAATATAACTGAACTATTTTTTAATGGGATGCGAAACCCCAAACATCAAATTAATTTTGAATTTGAGCGACAAAATATGCGCTTTATCTCTGATCCTCTAATTCTAGAACGCATTTTCAGAGAATTACTTAACAATGCTTTGAAATACACTCCTGATGAAGAGCAAATAATTATCAAAACTCAAGCTACAGACAATGAGATTAGTCTCTGCGTGATTAATACTGGCATTGAAATTTCACCAGAAGAACAAGAACTAGTTTTTACTCCTTTTTACCGTATCCCTAGTGATGATCCTTGGCAATATGCTGGTACAGGTTTAGGATTAACACTAGTCCAAAAACTGGCTAAAGTTCTAGGTGCATCAGTTAATTTAGAAAGCAAAGAGGGACAAACTGTTTTTTCTGTAATATTTGCTAAGGAATTATTTGATATTAGTTAATTGTTAGTGGTTAGTAGTTAGTGGTTAGTAGTCAATTACTATTGGATTCATATTTAATATATTGGTTTATATGTCAACAGCAAAATTACCACTAACAACACTATTAGTTATAGTTATTGAGCCTCTAGAACCAGAACTTGGTTCCCCAAAAACTCCACCACCCCGAAACCCTGCATTATTATTAGTGATATTGGTTTTAGTAATTGTTGTGCTACCCGTGCCTTCGTGATGAACTCCGCCACCACTGCCAATTTCTGTATTGCCAATGGTGCTAATAAAACTGACAGTATTATTGGTAATAGTACTATCAATAATTTCAGTTACTGCGGAATAGCTAGAAATCCCTCCACCATCACTTGCTACATTATCCTCAATAGTGCAGTTGCGAACACTTAAACCTGAACCACGGTTGAAAATTCCGCCTCCACTCCCACCATTTGCCGAATTACCTGTTACAAAAAAATTCATGTTGATGAAGATAGATATTGTCCACAGATTCACACTGACTAACACAGATGGAGTTAATTGTGGTGAGTTGAGGTCAATTGATGATTAATAGTTCTTTGTCTTGCACCATCAAACTTTAATTATTAGAAATAACAGTAATCCAATGTTGATATTTGGGTTCTCTATTTTCTGTAATAGCTATAAGTTTTTTTCTAAGAATTTCTGCAATTATTGTATTCTTTGGCAAGTGATAATTTTCAACTCTATTGACAGATGTTATCTTGAGAGCTGTACCACATAAAAATACTTCATCAGCAATAAAAAGTTCTGATTTATCAATCGGTCTTTCTTGGGTTTTAATGCCTATATCTTGAGCAATTTGTAAGATACTATCTCTGGTAATTCCTTCTAAAATATCTTGTTCAACACCAGGGGTAATTAGGGCTTCATTTCTGACAATAAAAATATTAGCTGCGGAAGCTTCGGCGACTTTGCCTTGGGAATTGAGTAAAATTGCTTCATCAAAACCTGATTCTACTGCTTCTGTTTTAGCCAATGCAGAAGTGATATAAGATGCACTGGTTTTACCTTTGAGAGGACAACTACGATCTTCTTGACGATACCAGGAACTAATACGACAACTAACCCCTTGAGGATATAATTCACTAGCCATTGGTAAACCATAGACGAAAAAATCTTTTTCTATTTGATGTATTCTAGGAGCTATACCTAAGCTAGAGGTATAGATTAATGGTCGGATATAAAAAGAAGTTTGGGGCGCATTTTTCCTGACAAATTCCCTAATTATCATGGCAATTTTGTCTGCTGGTAAATCGTAGTTAAGATATTTAGCACTGTTACTTAATCTTTGACAGTGGCGATCTAGTCTAAATAGTAAGGTTTGTTGGGGATTTTGGGGGTCAGGGATTCCTCTTAGTCCTCCTAATGCTGCTGTGCCATAGTGTAAAGCATGGGTGGCGATAGAAATTTTTGCTTGTTCTAGGGGGATGAATTTATTTTGAAAATAAGCAACAGGTAAGAAATTATTCATCTAGCTAGGTAATAGGTAGTAAGTGAACAATTAGTTAGTAAACATTGTGTTGAACTAATTATTGAGTATTTAATCTAAATCTTTCAGAGGCAATTACTGTAAATTGTTATCATGACAGTTTAATAAATTAAAACTGTTTTGGTTGTTATTAGAGGTAACTGTATTGCTCGATAAATCTTCTAAAAAATATCTTTACGAACAAGTAGCTGACTACATTCAAGATTTAATTAAACAAAAAACTTTACAGTCTGGCGATCGCTTGCCTTCGGTGCGAAAACTCCAGAAACAACTATCTGTAAGTATCTCTACCGTTATGGAATCCTATCGCTTACTAGAAGATCGAGGCTTAATTATAGTCCGCCCTCAATCTGGCTATTATGTCAAAACGACGATTAGAGATGCTCCCTTGCCAGGAGACTCTCTCGCCGTCAAAGCTAACATTGTTTCAGAAGAACCTAATCTGTCCGATCCTCCCCAAAAAGCTAACATTATTGATACTTCCATTGTGTTTCGAGTTTATGCAGATATAGCTCGACCCGAAATTGTAAAATTAGGTGCTGCGGTACCTTCTCCTGAACTATTACCTCTAGCAACTCTCAACCGAATTATGGGTCAAGTAATTCGCAGTAATCCTGAAAAGATACATCCCTATCAATTTCCCAATGGTTGCCAAATGCTGCGTCACGAAATTGCTAAGAGATTGATTGATGCTGGTTGTGCCATTCCACCTCATCAAATTATGGTTACTAATGGTACAACGGAAGCAATGTATCTGGCTTTGAGAGTGGTAACTCAACCAGGGGATACGGTAGCTATTGAATCTCCTTGCTACTATGGACTCTTACAAACCTTAGAATCCCTGAACCTGAAAGCTTTAGAATTACCTACCGATCCTAGAGAAGGGATTTCACTAGAACATTTAGAAACCGCATTTAAAAGTTCTAAAATTTCTGCTTGTGTACTGGTATCAAATTTTAGTAATCCTTTGGGAAGTTGCATGAGCGATCGCAAAAAACAAGATTTAGTAGAACTAATAACTAAATATAATATTCCTCTCATTGAAGATGATATTTATGGAGATTTATATTTTGAAGGGAATCGTCCTAAAGCAATTAAAGCCTTTGATAGAAAAGGTTTAGTTTTATACTGTTCTTCAGTGAGTAAAACCCTTTCTCCTGGTTTAAGAATTGGTTGGTTAGTAGCAGAGAAATACTTTTTACAAGTCAAAAAATTAAAGATAGTAACTAATATAATGACTGCTATTGTTCCCCAACTAACAGTAGCTCATTTTTTTGCTAATGGTGGTTACGAACGTCACTTAAGAAAAATGCGTCGTGTTTATCAGTCTCAAATGGAGAAAACCAGAGTCGCAATTAGTAATTATTTTCCACCAAAAACTCGAATAACAAGACCCCAAGGAGGACAAGTTTTATGGTTAGAATTACCCCAAAACTTTGATGTAATGCAACTATATGAATCTGCTCTAGAATATCGCGTTAGTATTGCCCCAGGAATTATTTTTTCTCCTTCTAAAAGCTATGGTAATTGTCTCAGACTTAACTGCGGTTTACTTTGGTCGGAAGAGAGCGAAAAAGCCTTACAAATTTTGGGTGCATTAGCACAAAAACAGTTGGTAAATAAAATTTTGGTAACGTAAAATTTACTGAGTAACGCTATCATAACTAAATTTTCTTCTTCAGAATACAGGTGACTTCACCGTATTTTTCACCTGGTTTATTGGGAAAAGGAAGAAAATGTGAATAATTCATCTTTTATCGCTCCTAGTTCAGGCTACTAACTGGAAATTAAACACAAAGTTAATCGTGCTTAAACTCTACAAGCTAATATTTTTAACACATCTATTACATTAGAGAATCCTTTAAGGACTAAGGACTGGTCAATTTTCTTTATAAAAGACCTAGATGACATGAAAGTGTAAATTAAATTACTTTAACTAAAATAGAATTCCCTTCTTGTTTAACTTCGTAACTAGCTAAAGGTTTAGTAGCAGGTTTATTGGCAACGCTGCCATCTAAAGTAAACTTAGAATTATGACAAGGACAAATTAATAATTGAGCATCTGTGTCTAACTCTACATCACAGCCTGCATGGGTACATTTAGAAGTTACAGCAATTAGTTCGCTGGTTTTGGGTTTGCGAAACACTAATACTGATTCACCAGTAGCATCTTTATTGAGGATAAAACCTCTAATATCTAATTCTTCACTATTCCCCACTTCGACAAATTCATTTTTTGGTGGCGTAGTATTAGAAGTTTCAGTTTCAGTTTCAGTTTCTTCGCTACTACAAGCAACAATAATAGCAGGAAGAGAACTCGCCAAGGTTCCCACTCCCACCCAACTTAAAAAAGTGCGACGATCCATAGTTATATTTTTGATTAATGATTATATAGGTAGGGTGGGCATTGCCCACCCTACCTGAGAAACAAATTAATTAGATTGGTTATCTGTTAGTTACAAGCTCTGGTTCATTTTCTAGGGTTAATGCTTCTTTTTCCGAAGATTTAAACCATCCTTTATATTTGGCTGCGGTAATTATGACGAAGAGTAAATCTAAGCCTACAAAAGCAGCAACAGTAAACAAAGAATCTCCTGTACCAAAACCATAACTGTGTAACCCAGTACCGAGAACAAAGTTTACTCCATACCAAGCCATTAATACTGCATTAAATGCCACAACGCTAGTGACAGCCATACCGAAGTCGGCTAACCAACCAACTAAACGCCCGTGAAGGGGTACAACATAACACATTAAAGCGATTAACGCCCAAGTCTCTTTAGTATCCCATCCCCAGAAACGTCCCCAAGCATAGTGCGCCCAGATTCCACCGAGGATAATTCCTGTGGTGAGTAATAAAACTCCTACTTGCAATACTCCATAATTCCATTTTCCAAGGCTGCGAATTCTAGCTTTGGCTTGGGGCGCAAATAGATAATGACCTAAGATGATATGACCTAATCCCAATGCTAGGGCAAAAGCAGCATAACTTAGGGTGATAGTGGGAACATGAATACTCAACCAAAAGTTGTCTCTGAGTACTGGTACTAGGGGTTTGATAGTAGGATCGAGTATGGCAGGAAGACTATCTGCTAGTATTAGGCAAACTATAGATAATGGTGCAGCAGCTAATAAGTAGTATTTGGCACGATAGATACATTCAAATAATAACGCGATCGCGGTAATGCCGAAACTCACCCAAATTACAGACTCATACATATTGGTGACAGGAGGTCTACCAGCAATTTGCATTCTTTCTAAAAAGCCATAACCATGAATAAGTAACCCAGTACTGAATATTCCCACTGCACCCCAATAGAAGTCTAAGGAGTTAAATAGCAATACCAGTAACATAATTAAAAATCCCAAGGCGTAAATCATCCAAGCTTTAGCAAAAGGATGCAAACCATAAAATCTAACTTCTCTAGCTAAAGTAGCTGTATCGGGATAAATACTAGGACTAAGATTCTCTAATTGAGTTTGCAGTTTACTAGCAATACTTCCTAAACCGATTTTATCTTGAGGATTGTTGCGATAATTTTGTTTGAGATTATCATAATCTACGGTAATAGATTGTACAGAGTCAGCATTATAGTATTGTTCTGCTTCGGGAATACCTACCCAATTACCTTTGATATCTGTGGGATGGGGTACTAAAGGTAAACTCTCATTCCCTACCGTTTCTACAGTTAAAGCTAATCTATCTTCAATCGTCAAAGCTTCTCTTTCATCTCTATTGAGATCAATACCTGCAACTTGTTTCTCTTTAGTAGCTAAAAGAACATCTCTAAGAGGAGACTGAATTAACTCGGAAAAACTAAAATATTTACGCTCAGGATCGAGTCCTAATTGCTCTTTGAGAGGACGATAGCTGAATAAAATAAAAGGTTCTTCATTCCAATTGCGGTTATTAAACCATAGAGAAAGATAAGTATCAAGATAATTTAGTTTTGTACCGTCAGCAGTTTCATAGCTAGTTCTACCATGAAGTTGGGCTACAGTTTCTCTAGCTACCGTATCTAAAGGTTTTTTCCTTCCTTCCAGTTGTACGGCTAAGTCTTTTAAAGGTTCAATAGGCGATGTTTGGAAGCTACTCATTGGTAAAACCAAGATGGAAATTCCCAATACCAGCCCGATAATAAATTTTATGATTTTCACAGTATATTAGGGTTTCTCTAGAAATTCGCTATTTAAGATTATAAGTAATTAGCCTCTCAAGAAATTAAGATTATGTATTTAACTTCTAAGCACATAGCCAAACTTAGTAGTTGGGGACTAGCTGTTTTATGGGGTTTTAGTCTTGCTATTAACGGAAATAAACTTATTTTGGCATCCGCAAATGCTGTTACTGCTCCCAGTGGCATAGTATCGTTTAACAAATCACCCCGTTTAATCGATGCTCATACAACTTTCAGTGGTACCCATATCCGAGGTGCTATTTATTATTTTGATGTTGAGTTACCTAAAGATGCAGGAGAACCACTGGAACAAATTGTAATTCATCAGCGTCAAGGACAAGAGGACATTGAATTTAGGCTCAATAAGACAGTAGCTTATATGGGAACTCATCGTAAGAAAAAAGCACCATTAAATATAGCCACTGTTACTCAAGATCCAGATAGTCAAGCAATTACAATCGTTTTTGATGATTATATTAACCCTGGTACGACTTTTACTGTAGGAGTTAAGCCCAGAAGAAATCCTTTTTATGATGGAATTTATCTATTTGGTGTTACTGCTTTTCCTGCCGGACAAAAATCCAACGGTTTGTATTTAGGTGTAGGAAGATTCCACTTTTATCGTTTAGGAGATTATTACTGATTTTAGGTAGTCAGTAATACTGCAATAATTGAATTTTTGACAAACCACAGAAATATAAACAAAGATTATCGATTTTATGTCGATTTTGTGTCATTGTAAAATCCAGAGAGTCTGGAAGTGAGTTTTTCTGTGGAGTCAATTTATCTAATATGAAACTATATTTAATATCAGGTAAAGATAATTATTAGAAATGAAGTTGTATCCGAAGCTGCGAACTTTCTAAATTCCTGAATCACAATATTTAACTCTTTAATAAAATTTCAATATAATTTCCCATACATAAAAAGTCTGCCTAAGCAGACTAAAGAAGTAATAGGGGGATATATTATGCCTGATTTGATTTTTAATAGATACTAGAGGAGGCTAGAAGATAAAGATTTTAGCTGTTAGCCAATTGTTCAGGCTATTTAGCTAAAATCTTACTACTTTATCTTGCTTGTTTAACCATGAAAATTATGAATCTGGGTTAAAGCATTTGATTATCTTCTAGGTCATTGAAGTTATTTATGCTGGATTTTTTTAAAATTTCTTTATCTTGTGTTGGTGAAATTTCAGCATGGATGGAAAAGAGCTGATGTAGTTTATAAATCCGATCTACTGAGTTTAATTTGTACATTTTATTTTTGTCTGTGGTTTGTTGTTTGTCTATTGAAAATTTAAACAAAAAAAGTTAAAAACTTGGAAAGATTAGAGTTAAGAAATTTTACAAGTGTTTTCGATCCTTTTGTAGATTAACTTGTAAGGATTTTGTAGATGTTATCTAAATTTGTTAAGAGTAAATAATTTATTATCTTGAGAGAAAATAATCAATAGGGTTACAAGCAAATAGTCAATGAAAAACACCAAAATAGAATAAGTAAAAATACTCATTGACTTAAAAAATAACGATTACACCAGAATAATTGAGAGAAATTGTATTATTAGTTACTAAAATTTCAGACCGTTACTAAATTATGTAATGATTGGAATTATTTGCAAGATAGTTCAATTCTTTAAAATTATGTCCCAATTGCTTCAAGACTATCGCAATCTTCTGACAGATTTGGTAAACCGTTATCGGAATCAGATAGACTTTTTAACTATTCGCCTTGAAGAAGCAGAAAGTACTGATATTTTGCTACGGGGAGATAGAATTGAAACTCTTAGCGAAAGCTTGGCTTTGGGAGGACAAGTAAGAGCTTGTTACAAAGGGGGATGGGGTTTCGCCGCTTTTAATGATTTATCTAAACTCCAGAATAAAATTGAAGAAGCGATCGCGTCAGCTAAAATTATTGGAGATGATGAAACCATACTCGCACCAGTAGAGTCAATACAAACAGTTTGTACCCTACCGCTAACAGGAATTGACCCCCGTGATATTCCTTTAATTGAGAAAAAAGCTTTATGCGATCGCTATAATCGCATACTTCAAGAATACAGCGATCGCATTACTACTACTTCGGTAAGATATGGAGATAGTACCCAAAAGATTATCTTAGTCACTTCTGAGGGAATAGCGATCGAGCAATCTTGGTCAGATATGGAAATGCGTTTTTCTGCTACAGCTAGAGATGGGGAAATAATTCAAACAGGAAGAGAAACCACAGGTTCGAGGAAAGCCTACCAAGACTTAGAGAATTTAGAAACACAGGTACAGGGTGCAGCAGCAAGAGCTGTTAATGCTTTATCTTTACCCACTATTAAAGGAGGAACTTATCGAGTTGTAATCGACCCCATCTTAACGGGTTTATTTGTCCATGAAGCTTTTGGACATCTTTCTGAAGCAGACATGACTTATGAAAATCCCGATCTCTTAGAAGTGATGAGTATGGGAAAACGTTTTGGCTCCAAAGAATTGCAGATTTATGATGGCGCATTACCCGAAGGACATAGAGGTAGCTACTACTATGATGACGAAGGCACACCAGCCACCACTACCCAATTAATCAAAGATGGGGTATTGGTGGGACGCTTGCACTCACGAGAAACTGCAGGAAGATTAGGCGAAAAACCTACAGGAAATGCTCGCTGTTTAAGCTATCACTATCCTCCTATAGTCAGAATGACCAATACTTGGATTGAAAGGGGTAAAACTCCTGTTGCCGATCTATTTCAAAATATCGATGAAGGAGTCTATGCTTGTAATTGGTTAGGGGGAATGACTAACGGGGAAATGTTTACTTTCAGTGCAGGGGAAGCTTGGATGATTCGGAATGGAGAATTAGCCGAGCCTGTGAGAGATGTTACTTTATCGGGAAATGTATTTAAAACCTTAGCTAATATCGAAGCTATTGGAGATGATTTTTATTGGGATGAATCTGGTGGCTGTGGCAAAGGAGGGCAAAACGGATTGCCCGTAGGTTGTGGAGGTCCCAGTCTTAGGGTTAAAGATGTAGTAGTTGGGGGTAATGCCTAATCTATGACTCTGGGAGTCTCAGACACGGTGATACAGAGATTGATGGGTAGCTTATTTAAAGTGATTGGATATTACTATCGGGATGATAAGATTTGAACTAAGAACCTCTCTCAAAACATAAGTAATTACTTGCACTCAAATGCTCACTCACTATGATGTTTAGCCAAAGTGAGTAAAAAGTGAGTAAGAATTATAACCATGAGATAGGTTATGAAAGTCTATTAGCAGATTTTAAGCGATATCAGAAACAATCCCCTAGAGGAATAGGCTTAACTAGAAAAAGTAATGCGATCGCACTTCAATTTAAAGTAGGTAAAGGCAACAGAAAGCAATATGGTTGTAACTGTACCTTTACCTTAGATGGTATGGTATCAGCACTCAGTAAAGCTAACAAAGTATCTGAAGCTCTCAAGACTTTTACCAGTGAGTCAGAATTTTGGGAGTGGTACAACAAAGAGATTAAGGAAGTAGGGAAAATTGAAAATGACTTACTTACTTTTAAAGATGCGATCGCAGTAGTTGAAGCGGACTTCTGGAAGCGTAAAGACAGACGTGGTAATAAACGAGTTAAAGGTCACGAGTGAAAGTCGCAGTATACAAGGCTTTCGGAAAATATGGAGCATACGAGACTCGAACTCGTGACCTTCTGAATGCCATTCAGACGCGCTACCATCTGCGCCAATACCCCTTATTTAAAATATAAACATATCACAAGATACTTAGTTAATTAAAGTAAGGAATTATTACTATAAAAAAGTTTACGATTATATGAGATGACTGAGACAGTTACCCATAAGAAAATAAACAACTAGCATAGCAGCAGCAGAAGCAGCCACTAGAGTTCCTGCGAGCATGAAAGAGAATTTTTTATGATCTATTGCCTCTTGCATTAGATGCAATGACCAAGCTACTAAAGCAACATCAAATATGAGAATTGGAATGAGCATTTTTTACAAAACGTAAAACTTTATCTATCTTAATACATATTTTTATGAATTATGGGGGGTTTTGCCAGGCTTTATATTTTATTAATTAATGGACTCTGGCTATATCGAACAGGGACTTCGCGTTTTTCCAGGAAGTTTTTGACTTCATCTATAGTTAATTGTCCATAATGCAATAAAGAAGCAAGCAATGCTGCTTCTGCCTTGCCCTCACTAAAAGCTTCGTAGATATGCTGACAGTTTCCTGCTCCACCAGAAGCAATCACGGGAATTTCTACTTGTTCGGCGATGGTGCGAGTCAGTTCTAAATCATAGCCTGCTTGGGTACCATCTGCATCCATGCTCGTTACTAGTAGTTCTCCTGCCCCTCTGGAAGTTACTTCTTTTGCCCAGGCGATCGCGTCTAATCCCGTATTTTCCCTACCACCACGAACATAAACATCCCACCCTGGATTACTAGGATCTTTGCGTCTTCTAGCATCGATCGCCACTACGATACATTGAACGCCAAAGCGATCGCTTGCCCGATTAATTAAGTCAGGATTTCTGACAGCTGCGGAGTTAATACTAACTTTATCTGCTCCTGCTCTAAGTAATTTTTTGATAGTTTCTAAGGATTGAATCCCTCCACCTACGGTAAGAGGAATAAATACTTGTTCTGCTGTTTGATAAACTACATCAAAAATAATGCCTCGGTCTTCATGAGTAGCAGTAATATCTAAAAAAACCAACTCATCCGCACCAGCATCATTATAAGCTTTGGCTAGTTCTACAGGATCGCCAGCATCTTTGAGGTCAACAAAATTAATTCCTTTAACTACTCTTCCCGCTTTAACATCTAAACAAGGTAAAATTCGTTTCGCCAGCATATTAATTAAGATTTTTTTAATACCATAACCATACCAGCACAAAGGGAAAAAAAGGGGGAGTTTTAATTTTTTCTGGAACCTAAATATAATTCTCCCACTTTAGGATTATTGAGTAATTCTGTTCCTGTCCCTTCAAAGCGATCGCAGCCATTTTCTAAAACATAGCCTCGATCTGCCATCATCAGTGCTTTTTTGGCATTTTGTTCTACTAAAACAATAGCTTTTCCCATTTGATTAATTGCCTTAATTTGTTCAAAGACTCCATTAACCAAAATCGGAGATAAAGCAGCAGAAGGTTCATCTAATAGGAGTAGATCGGGATCGAGCATTAATGCCCTTCCCATAGCCAACATTTGTCTTTCTCCTCCCGATAGAGTTCCTGCTTTTTGCTCCCGACGCTCTTTGAGACGGGGAAACATTTGATAAATTTGTTCCTTGAGAGATTTTAAGGAGCCTTGGCGGATAAATGCACCCATTTCCAAATTTTCTTCTACAGAAAGAGAGGGGAAAACATTTTGAATTTGGGGAACATAACACATACCTTTTCTAACGATTTGATTAGATTTCAAGCCCGCAATATTTTCTCCCTGAAACCGAATACTACCTTGATTGGGGGTGAGTAATCCGAATATTGCTTTGGCTAGGGTGGATTTTCCTGCTCCGTTGGGTCCTATAACTGCAACTAACTCTCCTTGAGCAACCCGAAAATTGATACCTTGCAAGATATTCAAATCTTGTATATATCCAGCATAGACATTTTCTACCTCTAAGATATTGTTAGCCATTACTCCAAACTCACGTTCATTAACTAAGACCTACTCAAGAAGTATATTAAGTCAATACTAATCACTATTTTGATTATTCCCAATCATCATCAACTGATTGCTTGTTTAATTGATTAATAGCTAATTGAATTACTGGCTTGACTGGTGGATCTGATTCTACCTCTAAAGCTTTTTGTAAGGGTTCAATAGAATTAGAATCACCAATTTTCATGAGAGCTAAAGCTGCGGATTTACGGCTTTCTGATTCTTGCAGTTGTAATAACTCTAGTAATTGGGGAATAGCTGGTTTATATCTTAAATTCCCTAGGGCTGCTGCTGCTTCGCTGCGAACATTAACGGAAGAATCAGATAGAGATTGTAACAAGAGTTCAAAAGCTCTTTCTTCTGGTTGTTCTTCAGCTATTTTAGAAATTGCTCCTACTACTGCACTACGGACTTCTTCTATCTCAGAATTGTAGGCTTGATAGATGGTTTCTTTACCTTTAGAGCCGATAAACGCTAACGCCCAAGCTGCATGACCTTTAATAGTTTCATCGTTATCGGGAGAGGCTAAAATTTCCAGGAGAGGGGATACTGAACCTTCTCCAATGCGAGCTAAAGCTCCAACAGAGGAGTTTCTGACTACTTGGTCTTCATCATTTAAAAAAGCTTCTAACAAAGGGGGAATGGTGACAGGATCGGCGATGAGAGTTAGGGTTTTAGCTGCTGCTCGTCTTACTACCTCATTACTGTGATCAGCTAGAGCTTCTACGAGAAAGGGAATTGCAGGTTGTCCTACTCTTCCTAAAGATTCAGCAAAACCCAATCGCACCATTCCTCTAGTATCTCCCATACACTCTACCATCTGTTTGAGAGTATCGCGATCGCTGGTATCAAAGGTTTGATCGACTGTCTCTTGTTTTACTTTTGCTAGTAAGATATCTGTTTCTTCTTGGGAGAGGGATTTAAGGGTATTGCTCATGGAACGAGTAATGAGTAATGAGTAATGAGTAATGAGTAATGAGTAATGAGTAATGAGTAATGAGTAATGAGTAATGAGTAATGAGTAATGAGTAATGAGTAATGAGTAATGAGTAATGAGTAATGA
>JASJDF010000049.1 GCA_030065715.1 Xenococcaceae cyanobacterium MO_188.B19
GAAACCGTATTAGACGAATTACGCCCCTATCTAATGGCGGACGGTGGTAACGTAGAGTTAGTTGATATAGAAGGACCCATAGTCAAATTAAGATTACAAGGGGCTTGTGGTTCTTGTCCTAGCTCTACCATGACCCTAAAAATGGGTATTGAACGTCGTCTACGGGAAAAAATTCCTGAAATTGCTGAAGTTGAACAAGCTCTCTAAAGCAACAGCAATTAATATAGGTATTAATAAGCAGGGGGAAGTTGAACTTTAACCCTGCTTTTTTAATTGATAGTTTAACTATACTATTTCAGACTGCTTCATCATTCAGACAATGTCCAGCTTGATCGAGTCTTTTCATTTGTTCGGTTGATAAGGTTAGGTTTAGTGCGCCTAAATTCTCCTTCATATGTTCGGGATTTCCTGCGGAGAAAACAGGAAGTAAGGGAGGCTGACGATACATCATCCAAGCCAGAATAACCTGATTAACAGTTGCTCCTAGCTCTTGTGCAACTTCTTGTAATACCCTTAGTCGGACATCAGTATCAGAACTGAGATAGGGCGAAGGGATTGGACGATCTTTACGTACATAAGCACCACGAAGTAGGGGAGTATAAGGCAACATGGTTTTACCTCTAGCATCGCAATAACTCATCAAATTTTCGTCAATAATTCGTTGTACTCCAAAATCAGCACCAGAATTCGGTCGTAGATAAGTAAAACGCTGTTCTACACAACTGAAACTGCTCCATCCCTTGCTCGCACAAATAGCATCCGCATCAGCCAAACGCCATGCTAGGTAATTACTAGCTCCAACGAAACGTACCTTCCCATCTTTTACTAGTTTGTCGAAAGCAGCTAGAGTTTCTTCTAGAGGAGTATTACTATCATCGTGGTGAGCATAGAACAGATCTATTCGATCTGTACCTAACTGTCTCAGACTATTTTCACATTCACTAATAATGGTTGAACTTGCTAAACCTTCAGGAACTTTTCCATAGCCAAAACCCACTTTAGTCGCGATAAAAAGATCATTGCGGTTATTACGTTCTCGCAGCCAGCGTCCAATGGTTACTTGGCTTTCACCTCCCTTACCCCCAGCGCACCAGCGATCATAGCTGTTGGCTGTGTCAATAAAACTACCTCCAGCTTCAACATACATATCCATTAGTCGAGCAGATTGTTCGTAATTATTTCTAGTGCCAAAACGCAGAGTACCAAGGCACAAACAACTCACTTCAACTCCTGTTTTACTAAGCTGAATCTTTTTCATAGCTATTTCTCTTTGATATTAAGTTTTCGGGTGGATTATTTCTCTGATCTATTACTAGTTAATCTTCTGTTGCTGTTGGGAATAGCCAGTTTAAATCCTTTACCTTGAGATTAGGAAAAAAGCTTGAGGAAGTTGTGAAGGATTAAGAAGCAGCATGGGGACGTAATATCCAAGCTAGGCTTGATATAGAAATAGATTTAATCGATTCTGGAGGGTGCTTATGTTGAAATCAGAAATAAATACACAATCAGAAACAACAGAAAAAAACCCCAAATCCGAAGATTGGAAAGCAATTCGTTACTATCAAAAACCAGATTACACTAGACCCCTATTAGAAATCCCAAAATCTGCTCACCAAAAAATCTTCGAGCGATTCTGTTTTCTTTATGGAGAAAACTTAGCGAGCGAACATTTGCCCGAATTAGAACGGATTATGCAGGTTTACTATGCCCATAAACCACCAGAGTTAACCCAAGCGGAGCAAGATTTGAATCCAGCCAATCGCTTTACAGAGAAAGACTTAATTGTCATTACTTATGGAGATCTTCTCTATAGTGAGTCAAGCTCACCTCTGGCAACTTTGGCTAACTTTTTGGCGCAAGTTCCTGGATTTAAAAATGCCATCAATACTTTACATATCCTGCCTTTTTTTCCTTATTCTTCCGATCATGGATTTTCGATTACCGATTTTCGCACTGTAGACCCGAAATTAGGTTCTTGGCAAGATATTGAGGAAATTGGGGATTCTTATCAGCTGATGTTTGATGCAGTTTGTAATCATATATCCTCTCAAAGCATTGCCTTTCAAGAAATGCTGAATGGAAATCCTGATTATAAAGATATCGCTACTGTTTATCGTTCTCCCGAAGAATTAACCTCAGAACAACGTCAAATTGTGGTTCGCCCTCGTACTTCCGATCTTTTGACTAAATTTCAAGCTATTGATGGAATAGTCTGGGTTTGGACAACCTTTTCTGCCGATCAAATTGACCTTAATTATCGTAATCCCAAGGTGCTGCTGTGGGTAATTGAAACCTTGTTGCTCTATGTGCGTCGCGGAGCGGATTTGATTCGTTTGGATGCAGTAACTTATTTATGGGAAATTCCTGGAACTCCCTGTGCCAATTTAGAACAAACCCACGAAACAATTAAACTCTTTCGCGATATTTTTAATGTAGTAGCTCCAGGAATTGCTCTGATTACAGAAACCAACATTCCTCACGAACAAAATATTTCTTATTTTGGCAATGGTCATGATGAGGCACAGATGGTCTATAATTTTGCCCTACCGCCTCTAGTTCTGCATACTTTTTATCGCAAAGATTCTACTGCTCTATCCTTATGGGCTAAACAACTGGAATTTCCTTCAGCAACTACGACCTATCTCAATATCTTAGATACTCATGATGGAATTGGATTAATGGGAGTGAAAAATATCCTGTCTTCAAAAGATATCCAGTTCCTGATTAGCCAAGCCAGAGAACACGGTGCTTTTGTTTCTTATCGTACTGGAGCCGATGGCGAAGAAGAACCTTATGAAATTAACAGTACCTGGTTTAGTGCCTTAAACTTAGATAGTGGTAACGAAGATATCAATCTTCAGATTAAGCGTTTTGTCGCTTCGCGCAGTATTGCTTTAGTACTTAAAGGGGTGCCAGGAATTTACCTCCATGGTTTGATTGGCAGTACTAATGATGTAGATGCTGTTTTAAGAACCAAATCAAAACGAGATATTAATCGCGAAATTATTTACGCAAGGAAATTATATGAGGAACTAAACCTACCAAACTCCAAATTGTCAGAACTTACTGGTTATCTGAGCCGAATCTTAGAGATTAGAGTTCGACAAAAGGCTTTTCATCCTAATGGGGAACAGCAAATTTTGCTACTCTCCCCAGAATGTTTTGTTGCTTTACGTATTGCTCCGAACTGTGAGGAACATATTTTGACCCTCACCAATATTACTAATAAAGTTTGTCAAATCGAAGTTCCTCTTGCCCAACTTCAGCTAGAAAATCCTAATGCAATTACTTGTGCTACTCCAGACGACACCTATTGGTACGATTTGGTTGGCAAAAGAGGCTGGAGAGTCGCGGAACAAAAATTAACTTTAGTCTTGCAGCCCTACGATATTGTCTGGCTTATTCCCTTTATTGAATTAGAGAGCAATATTGACAATCATGGATAGCTAAGTCCTCAAGTTTGCCGATGTACTTGCCCTACTTTGTGGCTTTTGTCGGCAATACAACTCCATTTCGCTCTTCAAATTGATGCCAAAAACTGGCAAAAGAATCATTGACATCGATTTTAAGCAAGGATGCAGCTCGCTCGAATCCAGCAAACTTAAGTTCTTTTTCTAGAAAAAACAGTATCCATCTTAAAGAATCATGATCATAAAATCCAATTTTCTTTGCTTCTCCATAAGAACCATACAGTCGAACAATCCTATTTATTGACTGATTCTTAGCAATTTTTTGAAGTTCCTGAAACCCAAAATCGCCTCTCTCAAATTTTGTGATATATTCATCTAAATTCATACGAATCCCCCCGAATTTTCGCCAAATCCCCGAAAGACCCCTCACCTCTAGTTTTATTGTACCAACTTGCTCCTTTGCCATAGGGGAAGTCTTATATAACTTAAAGTCTCAATCTGGATTGTAGAAAACAGAACCAGATAAAAAATAGACGAAAAGTTTGAAAATCAAAGATATTAATTTTCTTGGGAACTTGTCCCAATTTACTCAATC
Organism: Xenococcaceae cyanobacterium MO_188.B19; assembly: GCA_030065715.1. Lineage (GTDB taxonomy): Bacteria > Cyanobacteriota > Cyanobacteriia > Cyanobacteriales > Xenococcaceae > JASJCP01. The sequence goes on from JASJDF010000049.1 coordinate 4,006, forward strand.
AACGCTATATATGAGGTAAGTAGGGTCGATTATTGAAGAATAATTATTTAATAGTAGCTGGGGGTTTTATGACCTATGTAACCTCTCTATTTTTCAAGAAGCAGAACAAACTAGAAACTAGCTATTTATTGCCTCTTGCTAATGTGGTTTTGTTTCCTGGAATTACTTTGCCAGTGATAGCAGGTAAGCCTCGCTCTGTCGCAGTGGTAGAATCTACCATGCTCACCAATAATAAAGAGTTAATCATAGCTACAATTCGCCCTGAGACTCAGCAAAAATGGTCAGAACAAGGAAGCTCATCCGAAATATTGAATAACGAGGAAATTCTTGAGTCTAAGATCTGGGAAGTTGAAAGTTTGGCAGATATTTATCCTATAGCCACCTTGGCAGTTATCCATCAAATGACTTCCCTGGGTATGGGTTCAGTTCAACTGATTGTAGAAGGTTTAGAAAGAGTCGAAATTGTCAGTTTAGTACAAACTGATCCTGCTTACAGCGTTAAGTTTCAACGATTACCTGCTCTGACGGAACAAGATGCTGTAGCCAAGGAAACAGAGGAGCAAACTCTCCAAGCTTTAGTTGAAGCGATAAAATCACTTTGGACAGAAACAGCAGCAATCAATCGTAGATTTCCTCAAGAATTACTGAGAGTTTTGTTAAATAGTAAAGAGCCAGCTCTGTTAGCTTATCAAAGCTCTATCTTACTGCAACAAGATGTCACAACGAGCCAGGCACTTTTAGAAGAAGGAAATTTAGAAAAACTGTTGCGCCAAATCCTCATAGATTTACAAAATGCCCTCAAAGTTCAAAAGCTACAGGGGGAAATTTTAGGAGAAACCAAAAAAGAGATCGACCAACAGCAAAAAGAATTTTTCTTGCGCCAGCAATTGAAAAAAATCCAGGAAGAATTAGGAGAAACCAATAGCCATCAACAAGAAATTGGGGAATTGCGATCGCGGGTAGCAGAATTAGAATTACCAGCAGCCGTAGAAAAACAGGTTAAACGGGAACTAGACCGCCTAGAACAAGTACAAACTGCATCAGCAGAAGGAGGTGTAATTCGCACTTATCTGGACTGGGTATTAGAAATGCCTTGGCATCAGCAAGTCGAAGATAATCTCGATCTCGACAATGCCAGAACCATTTTAGATGAGGATCATTACGGCTTAGACAAAGTAAAAAAACGGATTATCGAACACCTTGCTACTTTTAAGCTCAAAAAACTGGCAGAGCAGCAATCACCATTATTACTAAATAATCAACATCCTCAGTCCTACACTGTAGGTACGGTAATTTGTTTTGTTGGACCTCCAGGAGTAGGGAAAACTAGTCTGGGTCAATCCATTGCTCGTACTTTAGGTAGACCCTTCGAGCGCATTAGTTTAGGGGGTTTGAGGGACGAAGCAGAACTACGGGGTCATCGTCGCACCTATATTGGCGCAATGCCTGGTCGTATTGTTCAGGCATTGCATCGAGCAGCAGTAAAAAATCCCGTAATTATGCTGGATGAGTTGGATAAAGTGGGTATGGACTATCGTGGAGATCCAGCGTCAGTACTGTTGGAAATTCTCGATCCTCAACAAAATCATAGTTTCCGCGACCTCTATTTAGACTTAGATTTTGACCTATCCCAAGTATTATTTATCGGTACTGCTAACGATCTATCTCGTATTCCTCCACCCCTGCAAGATCGTCTAGAAGTTATCGAATTATCTGGTTATTTTCCCCAAGAAAAAATCAAAATTGCCCAGAAATATCTCCTACCACGACAGATTGTTAAAGCTGGACTACCAGATGATGCTTTACAACTTCCTGAATCCACGATTGAACTGGTGATTCAATACTATACTCACGAGGCAGGAGTTAGAAAACTCGAACAGCAGCTAGGAAGTATCTGTCGTAAAGTTGCTGTGTGCTATGCCGAGGGCAAAAATAATCCTCAACTTATCCACCCCGAAAGATTAGAAGAATTATTGGGTGTCAGACAATTTCTCAAAGAAGAAATACGTCGAGAAACCAAACCTGGTGTTGCTACTGGTCTTGCCTGGACACCAAGAGGAGGGGAAATCCTATTTATTGAAGCCGTGCTATTACCCAAAGGAAAAGGCTTAACTATTACTGGTCAATTGGGAGATGTCATGCAAGAATCGGCAGAAATTGCTCGTTCCTATGTTTGGTCTCAAGCCAAATCATTGGGTATTGACTTGGGTGTTTTCCAAAATAATGGTCTCCATATTCATGTTCCCGCAGGAGCAATTCCCAAAGATGGTCCATCGGCAGGAGTAACTATGGTTACGGCGATCTTCTCTTTGCTAATGGACAGATCAGTTCGCAATGATACGGCGATGACAGGAGAAGTTAATCTGAGTGGAGAAGTGTTACCCATTGGTGGTGTGCGAGAAAAAGTCTTAGCTGCTCATCGAGTAGGGATTAAACAGGTTTTGCTTCCTGAGCACAATCAAAAAGATTTGATTGATGTTCCTAAAGATATACAAGAGCAGATGCAATTTATTTTTTGTACTAATATCGACGAAGTGTTAGCTAACGCCCTGGAAAATAGTACTAAAGTTTAGACTAATTTAAAACATTCCTTATGTGTTGTGGGGATGGGCTTATGTTTGGGTGAATTGGGAACCCAAGTTGCTGCTTCTAGGGGTGATGAGAATTTGCTCGTTTTTGTATGTTCAATTACTATTTCGTAGGTATAACCCTAACTAATTGCTTATCTTCTTCGATCAATATATTGGCTAGTTTAAATCCCTCGATTACCCCAGCATTGGTTCTCAGATGTTGGCTAATACTGGCTACGCGATATTGACTCATCTCTGAACTTAACCCTAAAGGGAGAAGTAACTGATCTCCCAGAAAGCGATCTATGGGTGCAGCTTGAGCCTGAAAATTCAGCAGTTCCTCAACGGCATTTTCTGCGACCTGTTCCGCAGGTATTCCCCGACCCCCTAAAGCACTAAATCCAGCTCGACTGTGTTCGTATTCCGCTGTGAGAAAAATACCTGCTCCTGGTGCTACTCCTCGCCCGCGCACTGCTTGGATCCGAGATGGGAGATGAGCCTGTTCCAATAGATTTGTGGCACGATTAGCCATCCGTTGCGGAATATGAGAAGGTAATTCTGTTACTACTGCTAAACCTCGTACCTGCTTGATTGCTCCTCGTTCTAGTAATTCAAGACCAGTCAGTGGTTGTTGGCTGCCAGTTACCCCCATTTCTACTTCGCCTCCGCCTCTGGGATACCAACCCCAAGCTTTTAGGTTCACTTCAGCTTGCACGCCTAGCTGTTTGAGAGTAGGCAAATATACTTCTTCAATATAGGTAACAGGAGGACTCCAAGCGACATGAGTTCCACCTTTGAGTATTACTTGGGAACTGCCATTGGCTAGTGCTAAGGGCATCAGAATGGTTTGCAAAATCAGAGTAATAGCTCCTGCTGACCCTCCTTCTCTGGCTTGGGCAACATCAAAGGTATATTTTCCAGCTTGAGGCGGACAAGTGGGGCTAAATTCCAGCGTCTTTGAACCCAAGATATCTCCTCTAACCTCAGCTTGGCAAAGAGTAGCTGCTGCCATTACAGAAGTCAAGTGTTGGGCTGCTAGTCCTGGTTTTGGGCGATTGGCGCGAATCCCCTCGATTCGGACTGATTGACCTGTAATCGTAGCTAAACTCAGACAGGTACGGAGAATCTGACCTCCACCTTCCCCCCATGAACCATCAATGTTAATCATACCCCTCAATTCTTACTAAGAGAGAAAATTCAGTCTAACCTTAATAAAGGATAGCGTTGTAAATCCTCGCGATTCCAACAGGAGAGTCCCGCCTGTTGACCTACAGTTTCCACAACTATAATTGCATCTGGGTCTTCAAAAGTAATCTGTCCTGGTTCGCCGAGTTTGACTAGCTCTTCTAGGAGAATTTTATCTAAAAAACGCTCTTCATCAAGGCTCCTAATCTGACCTTTGAAGCCACGTCTGTGCATTCGGATGTGAAAACTTTTCCCTTCTAAGAGTGGCAAAAAGTCCAAAACTGTTTCTTGCGCCTTAGTTTCAAATTCTTCTGGTGATTGAAACGAAAAAGTTGCGGTAACTGGTACAATCCGTGAGATCAGTTTGAGGAGACTCGAATCGGAGGAGACCCAGTCATTAAGAGTTTCCAGAAAGTGAGGAATATTGCTGACTTTCATCACTAAAACATTTAAAAAATCTGTGGTGTAAACTGCCCCTAATCCTTGAAGTAGTTTAAAAGCTTTTCTGAAGCCATGTTCGTGCAAATTTACGACTACATTCCAATTAAACATTTGACTTGTTCCTAATCTTTATTCTGGTCTAGCTGCCACTGCTGCTGACTGAGATTTCTTTCCTATCTATCCCCACTCCAGCAATCACATAATCACAATCTGGGCAGCATCCTTCTTTAATGCGGTTAGCGACTACGCCGAAAATATTGCGTTTAATCAATAAAGTGCCACATTTCGGACAATAGGTATTTTGCTTTTCTTCCCCAAGGATATTGCCTAGATAGACATACTTAAGCCCTACTGATTTGCCAATCTCCCAAGCTCGTTCTAGTGACTTTTGAGGAGTTGGTGGTAAGTCCATTAGCTGGTAATCGGGGAAGAAGCGACTAATATGCCAAGGTGTATCCGTACCTAATTCTTGGACAATGAATTGTGCTGCATCTTGTAACTCTGCCGACTCGTCATTAAGACCAGGAATTACTAGGGTCGTTACTTCCAGCCAGATGCCCAGTTTTTTGATAGCTTTTAAACTATCCAGCACTGGTTGTAGTCTGGCTCCGACATACTTGCGATAAGTTTGATCCCGAAAAGCTTTTAAATCCACATTCGCTGCATCCAGATAAGGACTAAAGGTTTGGAGCATTGCTTCTGTCATATAACCATTGGTCACGAAGATATTAGCCAAACCTGCATCATGAGCTAAACGAGCAGTATCATAAGCATATTCAAAGAAAATAGTTGGCTCAGTGTAAGTATAGGCAATACTATGGCAACCATGAGCCTGTGCTTGGGCAACTATTTCTTCTGGTGTCGCCTCATAACCTGCAATCAGATGCTGTTCCTTTGGCATTTGGGAAATCTCCCAGTTTTGGCACCAAGCACAGCGAAAGTTACAGCCTGGGGTAGCGATGGAGTAAGCAGTCGAACCTGGGTAAAAGTGAAATAAAGGCTTTTTCTCGATTGGGTCGATATTTTGGCTAATAGTTCGCCCATAAACTAAAGTATAGAGCTTACCGTCTCGATTCTCTCTAACTTGACAAATTCCTTTTTTACCCTCCCTAATTAGACAATGATGGGCGCAGAGATTACAGCGAACACGATTTTTTGGTAGTGATTCATAGAGCATTGCTTCCTTCATGGAGATTCACCTCCCCCCTGCCCTGGAACCCGAGGCAGCAATTTGACTAACTACTCTGTTTTCTTTATTCTATTGTCTCTTTTTTCTTGAGTTGGAATCAAGTTGATAATCTACACAGCATTTAACATAATTTTAGAGAGAAGGATTGAACAAAAATCTAGATTGAGGCTCAGAAAAAAAAATGGAACTACCAAACAGTGAAGTCAAACAAATTGCTACTCAGCTTCTGTCAGGAATGCTGGCTAATCCTCATGTGTATTCAATGGTCAGTGATGAATTAGGTAGAGGACCACAAGAACAAGATTTAATTATCGCTGCTATTGAGATGGCAGAAATCTTAATTGCCAAAGTTGAAAAGAAAAAGAACCAGAAGGAAAATTGAATAGCTTAGAAAGAGCTGCTCGAAATCTTTCTTAAATAACTTATGGAGTTGTTTTGTGCATGGTGAGCGATTTATATAAATGCAATGTCAAAACTAAATCCTTATACTTTTAGCCTCCAGCAAAAAACTCTCCAAAGTATTGTTTTTGATTTAAGCTCATCCATCCCAATATACCCTTACTAGTTTTAAATACTAAAGAGTTAGCTAAACCTAGATAATGAGATGAGTGGATCAATAACTGGGCAAATTCAAACCATTCTTTCTTAGTCATTTTCAATTCTTGAGGACAAGCCCTAAAATCTAGGCATAGTACCGTAGAACGACCGTTAAGTTCACGGAAGACTTGGCATTCTGAAGGCAAAAACGGTGCAAGCTTGCGAAAACGTCTAATTGCTTCCATTTCCAAATCTATACTAGTTCCGTTAATTGGTGAGTTTGTGGATGCCATTATAACCTCCCTCCGCCTGGGAAGAGTTATCCTATCTTTATTGTAGACAGTAAATTAATCCGGGGTTCAATTGCCGACCTATCTGTTGATGATGAAATTTAGCCCAGCTGCTCTAGAGTTAAGATTTTGTTGTTGTCCCATTGCACCCTAGTGCCAAATCTTTTGCCTTCTCGATTTAAAACTTCTCTTAACCACAAAATATCTTGAGTTGAAGCTCTTTGTACCCTCAAGCATTTAATTTGGGTTGGAATCATTTGCAGATTTACCAGTTTGCTAGTTGAACCATCAAGGCTAGCAAAATACATTAAGCTCAAATCGTCTCGAAAAGCTTCATAACCTCCTATTCCTTCATAATCATCTAGCAAGTCCCCACAACCATAAAGAATTAGATGCTCGCCATAAATTTCTATGGCTTTAACATGATGAGAAGAATGTCCGTGAATTAGATCGACTCCAGCATGATCAATTATTTGATGGGCGAATTCAATTTGTTGAGTGGGAATTTCATAACCCCAATTGCCTCCCCAATGAATTGAAGCAATCACCACATCTCCTGGTTGTTTAACTTTCTTAACTTGCTTCTGAATATGGCGAACTGTTGCTTCAGATAAGTCTGGCAAGAGATTAATTCCTGGTTCCTCTTTCCCCGCAGCCCAACTTACAGGAATACCGCTAGTAGTTACACCAAAAGAAAAGACAATCACTCTGCCTTTACCCTTTACTTTCATAATTGCTGGAATTTCAGCCGATTGACTATTTACACCCGCCCCAGCGATTTTGATCTGCGCTGTTTTTAAAGTAGCTATAGTTTCTACTAAACCAGATTCTCCCCAATCAAGAACGTGGTTGTTTGCCAAAGCACAACAATCAATTTTCGCTGCCGTCAGACAACCAATATTCTCAGGATTCATGCGATAGTTAATTCCTTTACCTCGCCCATAATCATTACTCACTGTGATACTAGTTTCTAAATTGATTAGCTTTACATCTGGTTTGAATCGTTCCCATTCCTCTAAGGCATCCCCCCAAATGTAACTAAAGTCAACTGGTGTGGCAATTGAACCGTTGGCTCTCTCGGCAAGTCGGACATATTTCCTGGCATCACTCACAAAAAATTCGTGAATTCTTGGGTCACTCGGATCAGGCAAAATTTGGTCAATTCCCCTTCCTGTCATAACATCACCGCCGAGAAATATAGTGATGAGATGATCTTTGATAGCTAGTTGATTATTAGCTTGAGATTGAGTTGTTTCCATGATGTTAATTGGGTTGAAAAATCGCTGCTACTCAACTCCACCATTACAGCGATCGCCAATATCATTCATTAATACCGTAGTATAGACCGAAATCAGGGAGAATTAGCGGTAGCCAGCAGTCTTGAATCTGCTTCTAGACAAATTCCTGGTTTCTTGAGCCAGCAACCAAAACAACCGATACATGACCCCATCTTGATTTCTCTAATTAGTTACTTCTAAGTTTGAGGCAAAAAAGTGAGGAACTTGTGATTGAGCGTCTTTTTTGGCTTGTGAGGAGGATAATGCAAGTACTTTGCCTTTTTGTGATAACCATCTTTTTCTAATACTAAAACGGTTATCTTCTATTCAATCTTCTCAGTTAAAAACCAAATAAATACTTTAGAGTACGCAATTCTTTATATTACTTCTATGATTTCCTTTATTAGAATGATATTGAGAGGTGAATTTTTGGCTCTCAATCATAGCGAGAACAATCGAGTCATGAAACCGATTAAGATATCAGGCATCATAATAGGAATGACACTGATAATAGGAGGACTATTACTTCCAGTTAGACCAACACTAGCTAATACTCCTAACAAACAGCAACAAGCAGTTTCTACTAAAGAAAATGATCTGCAAAAATTGTACGAGCAAGGTGTAAACAAAATCGTGCTTGGTGACTACCAAGGGGCAATCTCTGACTTGGGACGAGTTATTGTTCTTAATCCTGAGTATGTTGAAGCTTATTGTAATCGAGGAATGGCACACATTGGCTTGGGTAATCCTGAAAAAGCGATCGCCGATTTTAATTTAGCACTTCAAATCTCCCCCGATCATGCTGATGCTTATAATAGACGAGGGGTTACCTTAGCACAACAAGGTAATCTTAATCAAGCACTAGCAGATTTCGATCAAGCCATCTCGTTTGACTCTAATTTTGCTGATGCTTACTACAATCGAGGTAAGGCACGAACCGAATTAGGAAATTATCAAGGTGCCATGAGCGATTATAACTTGGCAATTAAACTCGATCCTAATCTGGCAGAAGCTTATGGAAATCGAGGATTTATTCATGCTCATTGGGGAAATAGCCAGAAAGCTTTAAAAGATTTACAACAAGCAGCAAAACTTTTCTTGGATGCCGGAAATATAGCTGGATACCAACAAACTCTTCTTTATATTCAAATGATTAAATGATTTCAAAGCCCGTTCCTCCGCATAGTAGAGAGGAATTGTTTGCCAAATATTGTAATGGGACGTAGAGTGAATTATTGAACTGCTAAATTGACATCAACTTCTCATCAGAAATAGCCAAGAAAAAACTTCCCCAAAAATATATTGATGTCATCTATTAATAGTCTAACTATGCTGTCTTTTTCAGATTAGTGCTTACTGGCATAATAAAGTTATTTGCCATTGCTGTAGGAATTAAATTCCAGCCAGCTTTACGTAAATGTTGATAAGTTGCCCACCCTTTTGACCCCCCTGGTATTTTGTAATCGGGAACGGAATATTTAGGATAACTAGTATAAGGTTTCCACGGTTGGTATGCAGATTCTCTCAAATGGAGTAACATAGTCTTTCTGTTATTGCGATCTATTAGCCAGCACATTTGTCTATTCATAAGTATTATTTTTGGATAATTTACTCAGTAAATATAGCTAATTATTTGTAATATATATAAATATATATCTTTGTAATTTGCTTATTTTTAATTTCGATCACTGTTCTAACATACCGAAAAAGGAACTAAAGTTATATTTGCTACAAATATAGAGAGAAATAATAACTTTTACTTCTGTAGAAATTGATTATTTTCTTAAAAGTTGAAAAGTTTTTGCTCTCGTTACCACTTAGTTGAGAAAATATTTCTATGCTACTAAATCGACAAAATTGTTCCAAGTGTGAAATTTCACACTTGGAATTGCTTGATATTTATAGCTTTGAAGAATTCAGCATCTGTTTTTACTATTAGTAAATATCGGAAAGTGACAAAAGAGAGCTATTATGCTTATTCTGAGTTTACATCTCAGCCTTTCTTTTTCTCTAGATTTTCATCAAACTCACGTTAACAGGAGTTACGCATTGACAAAACTTAAGTGAGATTACTGTGGATGTAATCAGAAAATAAAAGTTATCATTTTAACCGTCTAAAAAAAAAAATATGTTTTGTGATTAATAAAGGTGATTCATTGAACTTTTTAACTGTTCATAAAAAGTTCAATAAATATATCGCATTCTTATCATAAACAAAAATATTTATGGCAACTTTAACTCAATTCGTAAATTATGATGCGTTATCTAACATTAACCACATTAGGCATCTAGTTTTCATAGATTCCAATATCTCTAATTATTCTGATTTAGCTCAGGGTGTAATTCCTGGCACAAAAGTTATTATTCTTGAGCCAAATCAAGATGGTATTAAACAAATAACTCAAGCTTTTAATTCTTATAATTATCCCTATTCTGTTACAGTACACATAGTCTCTCATGGTTCACCTGGATGTTTATACTTAGGTAATACCAAACTCAGCCTCGATACCTTAGATAAATATACAGAAGAGTTACAAAGCTGGTTCTCTCCACTTCTCTCATCTTTCTATCACCCGCACCCTAAACCATACACCCTACTAATCTATGGTTGTAGTGTCGCAGCAGGGGATCTAGGAGCAGAATTCATCACCAAGCTAAAGGAACTAACGGGAGCAAAAATTGCTGCATCTAGTACCTCTACTGGTCATGCTAGTTTAGGTGGTAACTGGAATCTAGAAGTAAGCTCTAAAAATATTGAAGTTGAACTTCCATTTAAACCAGAGATTGTTCAAAATTACCAAGGGGTAATGATGCAGAACGATGCTCTTGACGATGAATATAGTGCAACAAGGAATAGCATTCTGAGTGTCCCTGCCGATTTTGGTGTTTTAGCTAATGATAATGACACTAATGGTGTCACTCCTATCTCAGGTGGGACAACTACCCAAGGGGGGACTATCAATCTCAATTCCGATGGTAGCTTTGACTATACTCCACCAACAGATTTTGAGGGGATTGATACCTTTACCTATACTAATACTGCTGACAATAGTACGGGAACTGTCACCCTAAATGTCCTATCTTTAAATATCGGCGGACAGACATCAGATTGGAATGCTGTCCCCTTATCGGGTTCTAATCAATTTGACTATCCAGACGATCAGCAGACAGGGGATAACGAAGCGGATTTGGTTGGTGACGATGACAATCCGATGTTCTATATCCAATTTGATGAAGGTGATGCTTCCAATCCAACTGATGGAACATTAGCTTTTCGCATACGAGTAAGCGATGAAAAGCCCCCAACAGGTTTTTCCCGTAATATGTTTATTGGTCTGGATGCGGATTTAGATGGGGCGATTGATCTTTATGTGGGAGTTAATAATTCAGGTAACGCAGACTCTCTAGCGATGTGGGATACAGGTACAGGAGAAAATATCTCCCCCAGTACCACCACCATCTCCGACCCACTAGTTTCATATACTTTAGAGGCAACAAACTATAATTATTCCACAGTCAGTACTTTTACAGACCCTAATGGCACTACAACAGATATTAACGGAGATGGAGTCGATCAATTTCTGAGCTTTAGTTTTCCCTTTCAAGATATTGTCACTCAGCTAACCAATCAAGGTATTAGCAATGTTACAGATCAGACCGCCTTGGCTTTTGTGGTGGGAACAGCAACTCAGGATAATTCCTTTAACCAAGATATAGGTGGAATTCAGGGGGGAATTGGTTCAACCACAACTTTTACGGATTTAGGAGTTTTTACTTCTATTGTTCAATTTGATGGTACTGCGATTAATGATGCTCCGATCAACAATGTTCCAGATGTAACTCAAGCTACGGACGAAAACACGACTCTAATTTTTAGCTCTGCTAATAGTAATCAGATTTCTATTGACGATCCAGATGCCGAAAATAATCCCATCAAGGTAACTCTCACTGCTACTAATGGAGCTATAACCTTGAATAGTACCACGGGGTTAACCTTTGATCCTGTAGATAGTAGTAACGACGGTATCAATGATACTACTCTGACTTTCATTGGAACTCTAACTGATATTAATAATGCCCTTGACGGGTTGAACTTCACTCCTGATACAGATTTTGTGGGGACGGCTTCCTTACAAATCGATACTGACGACCAAGGAAATACAGGAAGTGGTGGTGCCAAAACCGACAGCGACACAATTGATATTATTGTTAGCACAGCCGATATCAACGATCCTCCCATCAATAGCGTACCTGGAACTCAGGTTGTTGATGAAAGTGATAACCAAGTCGATAATCCAGTTATTTTTAGTGCTGCTAATAGTAATCAAATCGCTATTACTGACTCAGATGCAGGGAGTAATTCTGTTCAAGTCACTTTAACTGCTACGGATGTAAGTGATAACAGTACTACTGGTACGATTACCTTGAGTGGTACTACAGGGTTAACTTTTACCGCTGGTAGTAATAGTAGCTCTTCCATGACTTTCACTGGTTCTGTCAGCGATATTAATGCTGCTTTGAGTGGAATGAGCTTCAGACCCGATAATAATTTTACGGGGGAAATATCCTTACAAATTGATACTGATGATTTAGGTAATACGGGAACAGGAGGGGCAAAAACTGATACGGATTCTGTGACTATTATTGTCACTCAGCCTGCTCAAAATGACGCTCCTGTAAATACAGTACCAGTAAGTCAAACTACCAACGTAGGTACTGATCTTATTTTTAGTAGCAGCAATGGTAACCAAATTTTTGTCTCGGACTTTGATGCTGGGACAGAAGACATTGAAGTGACTCTGACAGCTACCAATGGCACTATTACTCTCAGTGACCCCTCTAGTGTAACTTTTAGTACAGGGGATGGTACAGCCGATACAACCATGACCTTTACAGGGGACATTGGTACGATCAATGCTGTTCTTAATGGCATGAGTTTTACCCCTTCAGGAACTAGTGCTGGCTCGATAGAAATTACCAGTAACGACCAAGGCAATACAGGAACAGGAGGTGCAAAGAGCGATACGGATTCTGTCGCTATCAATGTTAATATCCCTCCAACTCTTGATCTGGATGGGAGTGCTACTGGCGACAACTATCAAACTATTTTCACCGCTGGTGGTGGTGGAGTACCAATTGGGGATGTAGGAGATGTAGCCATCACTGATACGGATGATACCAACATAGAGTCTGCAACCATCACCCTCACAGCTCGTCCCGACGGGAATAGTAATGAGAGTTTAGCCGTTAATGGGACTTTACCCACAGGAATTAACGCTAGTAGTTATGATTCTGCTACAGGAGTTCTCACCTTAACAGGCTCCGCAACCCTAGCAGATTACCAAACAGCGATCGCTCAGATTGAATATAATAATTTATCAGGTGCCAATACCAGCGATCGTACAGTCAATGTTATTGTTAATGATGGTAATGCTAATAGTAATCTAGCTACTAGCACGATCTCAATTACTGTTAATAATCCTCCCAGCTTAGATTTAAATGGCACGGGCACCAGTGGGGAAAATTACAGCACCATCTTTAATGGCACTGAGGTCAACATTGCCGATGGAACGAGTGCCAC